>JAFEDP010000459.1 GCA_018241545.1 Pseudomonadota bacterium | reverse complement strand
GTTGAACTTCCCGGTCGGCGTCACGATCCGCGGATCCTTGATGACGGCCTTGAGCTTGAGCGTCTTGTCGTCGACCACGACCAGCGCCGACTCCTGGTTCTTGCTGCTCCACACCGAGAACCACACCTCGCCGCCCTTCTGGTCGAACTCGGGCTGCACGACGCGCTTCGTGCCCTCGCCCACCCCGGCCCACTCGGCGATCGGCAGCACCTGGTAGCCGGCGTCGAGGTGGTCCAGGTCGAACACCGCCACCGACTGGCTGATCTTCGTGTCCGGATTGAGCGGCGTGTCTACGTACAGGTGACGCGAGCGCGGGTGGGTCTTCACGAACAGCGACCCGCCGCCCTGGCCCTTCAGCACGCGCACCACCTTCCAGGCGTTGGCCTTGTGCTTCTCCGGGTCGGTACCGATCAGGGTCACCTTCTCGTTGCCGAGGGCGCTGGTGGTCCAGACCGGGCCGTTCTGCGGGTCGACGAAGTTCGCGCCGCGGCCCGGGTGCGGGATCTTGTCGACGTCGATGAGCGCCGTCAGCTTCTGCTCGCGCGAGTCGACCACGGCGATCTTGTTCGACTGATTCGCAGCGGTCAGGAAGTAGCGCTTGGTGACGTCCCAGCCGCCGTCGTGCAGGAAGCGCGCCGCACCGATCTGGGTGACCCTGAGGTTATCGATGTCCTGATAGTTCACCAGCAGGATCTGGCCGGTTTCCTTCACGTTGACGATCCACTCCGGGTGCTCGTGCGAGGCCACAATGGCGGCAACCCGCGGCTCGGGGTGGTATTCCTGTGTATCGACGGTCATGCCGCGCGTCGAGACGATGCGGCGCGGATTGAGCGTCTCGCCGTCCATGATCGTGTACTGCGGTGGCCAGTAGGCCCCAGCGATGGCCAGCTTGTCCTCGTAGCCCTTGTACTTCGACGTCTCGACCGAGCGGGCCTCCAGGCCGACCTTGATCTCCTCGACCTTGTCGGGAACCGGCAGCCACAGGTCGATCAGGTCGATCTTCGCGTCCCGGCCGATCGTATAGACGTAGCGTCCCGAGTGGGACGGCCGCGAGATGTGCACCGCGTAGCCCGTCTTGATGACGTTGATGATCTCCTTCGTGTCACCGTCGATCAGCGCGATCTGCCCGGCGTCGCGCAGCGTCACGACGAAGATGTTCTCGATGTTGAAGGCGTTCATCTTCTTCGTGGGGCGCTTCTCGGTCGGCACGAACGTGTGGCGCGACTCCATCATCTCCTTCATGCCGAACTCGGGTGGCGTCGGCGGCTCGTGCTGGACGAAGCGCGCCATGATGTCGACCTCGGACGCCGTGAGCTCTCCCGAGGTGCCCCAGTTCGGCATGCCGGCCGGCGAGCCGTAGTTGATGAATACCTTGAGGTAGTCGGTGCCCTTCTTCTGGGTGATGTCCGGCGTCAGGGGCTTTCCGGTCGCGCCCTTGCGCAGCACGCCGTGGCAGCCGGCGCAGCGCTCGAAATAGATCTGCTTGGCCTTCACGAACTCCGGCTCCGTCATGTCCGGCGCGCCGGGCGTGATGTGCACCTGCGCGGCCTCCGCCGGCACAGTCGACGGCGCGCCCTGGTATTTGAGCTCCGAGACCGTCGCGCCCGGGTGCTCGGTCGGCGAGCCGGCGGACTGCTTGACCGGGACCGCGCGCACCTTGGCCACGTCGGCGACGGTCACCGCCCAGCCCTTGTTGCCCCACGAGTTCGAGACGAAGGTGAGGACGTTGGCGATCTCCTCATTGGACAGCTGGCTCATCGGTGGCATGACGGAATCGAACTTCGCGCCATTGACCTCGATCGGCCCGGTACGGCCGTGCACCACCGTGTCGAGCGCACGCGTCTTGTCCTTGACCAGGAAGTCGGAGCCGGCGAGCGGCGGGAAGGCGCCGGCGAGGCCCTTGCCGTCCAGCTGGTGGCACGGGCTGCACGCGGCCTTGAAGGTCGCCTCGCCCGACTTCATCGCCGAGGCGGCCACTTCCGCGGCGTGCACGTTCGGGCCCGCGGCCTCGTGGGCGGGCGGCACCTGACCGGAGGCGGCGCGGGACGCCACGGTTGCCAGAAGCATCAGAACCAGTGTCGTTCGGGCCATGGCGTCGCTCCCATCTTGCTGTCGGTGCGATTCGCAGATCTCCGGGGGCCAGCATCGGCGCCCGCCTGCGGCGGCACAATTGGAGTCCACCGCACATCGCCTGCGTTGTTGCGACGCACATTCGGCGCGCTTTGCGCGGCACGTTGCGTCCGCTTGATCTAAATCAAGGAGGCGACCGCGACGGTCAGCTACCTGTGTGCCTGCCATCGAGCATGCGCACGATCTGTCGGGCCCGACGCATTCAAACACTTGCCGCGAGGGGCGCCCATGGGCGATCCGCAGGCATCCACGACATTCGCCGACAAGCGCGTGTCGTTCATGCAGCGGCTGCTCGATGAGGTCCGCGTCATCAGGGACGAGTACGAGCTATTGGGACTCTACGACGAGGCGCAGCTTTGCGGGGCCCTGAACCGCTGGTTCGGCACCTACTTTCTTACCTACGACGCGGCGCTGCGCGGCGGGCGCCCGCCGCGCGAGGCCGGGTAGGCGCGGATACCGTGTGCGAACAGCACAACCGGCAGCCGGCGGTACCGTCGAGGCGCCTCGAGCTGGCCGCGCCGCCTGCTCGCGGGCTAACGAACCGTCCCGAGCGTCGCCCAATACGACCTGAGGAGGTCGAGC
>JAFEDP010000458.1 GCA_018241545.1 Pseudomonadota bacterium | reverse complement strand
CGCCTCCTCGAGGTCCGGGTGCGCCGTCTCGCACCACAAGAGGTCGACGTACGGCGCGTAGGCGAGCCCGCGCGCGATGCCGGCGTCGAAGCCGGGCTTGACGTAGTAGAAGCCCTCGGAGGTGCGGCCCTTCGACTTGTCGATGAACGGCCGGTCGCGCTCGTCGACGTCGGAGGTGATCAGGTTCGCGCTCTCGGCGTCGGTGCGGGCGAGCAGCACGGTGGGCACGCCGGCGGTGTCGGCGGCGAGGCGCGCGGCGACGAGCTTGGCGACCGCCTCCTGCGTCGGCACCAGCACCTTGCCGCCCATGTGGCCGCACTTCTTGGCCGAGGACAGCTGGTCCTCGAAGTGCACGCCGGCGGCGCCGGCGTCGATCATGGCCTTCATCAGCTCGAAGGCGTTGAGCACGCCGCCGAAGCCGGCCTCGGCGTCGGCCACGATCGGCTGCAGCCAGTCGATGGCGTCGTTGCCCTCGGCGTGGTGGATCTGGTCGGCGCGCAGCAGCGTGTGGTTGATCCGGCGCACGACCTCCGGCACCGAGTTCGCCGGGTACAGCGACTGGTCGGGGTACATCTCGCCGGCGACGTTGGCGTCGCCCGCCACCTGCCAGCCGGACAGGTAGATCGCCTTGAGCCCGGCCTTGACCTGCTGCATCGCCTGGTTGCCGGTCAGCGCGCCGAGCGAGTTGACGAACGGCATGGACTGCATGTGGCGCCAGAGCTTCTCGGCGCCGAGGCGCGCGAGCGTGTGCTCGACCGGCACCGTGCCGCGCAGGCGCACCACGTCGGCGGCGGAGTAGCCGCGCTTCACGCCCTTCCAGCGCGGGTTGGTGTCCCAGTCATGCTGCAGCTGCTCGGCGGTGAGAAACGTCATGGCAAGCTCCCGGTGCGGTTAGTCGATCTCGCGGTACGCGGTCAGGGTCAGGAAGGTCTCGAACTGCTCGTCGGCGGTGAGCGCGCGGAACAGCTCCGCCGCGCGCGCGTAGTGGCCCGCGGCGTAGGCGCCCGCGCCCACCTCGCGCTCGAGGCGCGCGAGCTCCTCGCCGATCAGCGCCTCGACGAGCGCGAGGGTGACGCCGCGCCCGTCGGCGAGCGCGCGCCCGTGGCGCACCCACTGCCAGACCTGCGCGCGCGAGATCTCGGCGGTCGCGGCGTCCTCCATCAGGTTGAAGATCGGCACGCAGCCGTTGCCGCCGAGCCAGGCGGCCAGGTAGCGGATGCCGACCGCGATGTTGTTGCGCAGCCCCGCCTCGGTGATCGCCCCCGGCGGCACCGCCAGCAGGTCCGCCGCGGTGACGTTGAGCGGCGCGCGCTTGAGCGCCAGGTTGTTGGCGTGCGGCATCAGCCGGTCGAACACCTCGCGCGCCACCGGCACGAGCCCGGGGTGCGCCACCCAGGTGCCGTCGTGCCCGTCGCCGGCCTCGCGCTCCTTGTCGGCGCGCACCTTGGCGAGCGCCTCGGCGTTGGCGCGCTCGTCGCCCTTGATCGGGATCTGCGCCGCCATGCCGCCCATCGCGAACGCGCCGCGGCGGTGGCAGGTCTGCACCAGCAGCTGCGAGTACGCGCGCAGGAAGTGCGCGGTCATCGTCAGCGACTGGCGGTCCGGCAGCACCCGGTCGGGGCGGCGGCCGAACTTCTTGATGTAGCTGAAGATGTAGTCCCAGCGCCCGCAGTTGAGGCCGACCACGTGGTCCTTGAGCGCGTACAGGATCTCGTCCATCTCGAACGCGGCCAGGATCGTCTCGATCAGCACCGTGCACTTGATCGTGCCGTGCGCGAGGCCGAGCCGCTGCTCGGCGTAGGCGAACACCGAGTTCCACAGCCGCGCCTCGAGGTGGCCCTCGAGCTTGGGCAGGTAGAAGTAGGGCCCGGTGCCGCGGCGCGCGAGCTCGGCGTGGTTGTGGTAGAGGTACAGCCCGAAGTCGACGAAGGCGCCGGCGACCGGGCTGCCGTCGATGCGCCAGTGCTTCTCGGTGAGGTGCCAGCCGCGCGGGCGCACCAGGAGCACCGCGGTGCGCTCCTCGAGGCGGTACGACTTGCCGCCCGACTCGAGCGTGATCGTGCGGCGCACGGCGTCGGCGAGGTTCGCCTGGCCGCCGACGACGTTGGCCCAGGTCGGCGACAGCGAGTCCTCGAAGTCCGCCATGAACACGTTCGCGCCCGAGTTGAGCGCGTTGATGATCATCTTGCGGTCCGGGGGGCCCGTGATCTCGACGCGCCGGTCGAGCAGGTCGCGCGGGATCGGGGCGACGGTCCACTCCGACTCGCGCACCGAGCGCGTCTCGGCGAGGAAGTCCGGGAGGCGGCCGGCGTCGATCTCGGCCTGGCGCGCGGCGCGCCGCTCGAGCAGCGCCGTCACCTCGGGGCCGAAGCGCCGCGCGAGCTCGCTGACGAAGGCCACGGCGCCGTCCGTGAGGACGCGCTCCTGGCCCGGGACCGGGGCCCCCGTGATCTCGACGCCCGCTGGCGGGCCGAGGCGCTCGGCTGCTGCTCTGTCGGTGCTCACGGAACCCCCGGGTGGCGACCTCGACGCGGTGTTTTGCGCTGCACAATGGTAGCGGCCGGGGCCTCCCGCGGCAATTGCCGTCCCAGTAGGATCTGCCGCAGCCGATGCGAGTGATTCTCCTCAACAAGCCGTTCCGCGTCCTGACGCGGTTCACGTCGGCCGACGGGCGCCCCACCCTCGCCGATTATGTCCGGCTGCCCGGCGTCT
>JAFEDP010000457.1 GCA_018241545.1 Pseudomonadota bacterium | reverse complement strand
GACCTCCTCGACTTCGCGCTGCCGCGGCCGCCGGCGGCGAAGTAGGCCGGGGGGCGGCGCGGCGGGCGCGCCTCAGACGCTCTGGCGCGCGCGCAGCAGCCGCGCCTGGCGGCGCGACATCTCGACCTCGTCGGCGTGGCCGCGCAGGCGCACGAGCAGCCCGCCGTTGAACCCCGGGTCGATGCGCTCGATGAACTCGAGGTTGAGGATCTGCGCGCGGTTGGCGCGGAAGAACAGCGCCGGGTCCAGGCGCCGCTCGACGGCGCCGAGCGCGCGCGGCACGAGCGGGCTGACCGCGTTCCAGTACAGGCGCACGCGGTCGTCCTCGGCGCTGAGCAGCCGCACCTCGCGCAGCGGCACGAACCAGCAGCGCGGTCCCTCCTGGACGAACAGCCGCTCGAGCACGTCGCGGCGCGCGGCACCGGCCGCGGCCGCGAGGCGCGCGCGGGCGAGTGCCTCGGCCAGGCGCTCGGGCTCCACGGGCTTGAGCAGGTAGTCGAGCGCGTCGACCTCGAAGGCGCGCACCGCGTGCTGGTCGTACGCGGTCGTGAAGATCACGTGCGGTACGCGCTCGAGCCGCGTCAGCAGCTCGAAGCCGCTGCCGCCCGGCATGTGGATGTCGAGGAACAGCAGGTCGGGCGCGGTCGCCTCGGCCGCCGCCGCCGCCTCGGCGACGTTGGCGGCCTCGCCCACGACCTGCAGCCACGGGTGCTCGCGCAGCAGCCGGCGCAGCTCGCGCCGCGCCAGCGCCTCGTCGTCGACGATCAGCGCGCGCACGGGGCGAGCGGCACGCGGACCCGCGCGAGGGCGCGCGCGGGGTCGGCGAGGTCGAGCGTCAGCGTCGCGCCGGCCCCGAACAGCAGCTCGAGCCGGGTGCGGGCGTTGGCGATGCCGACGCTCTCGTGCTCGGACTCGCGCGGCGTCGCCGGGCGCGGGTTCTCGACCTCGAGCACGAGCGCATCGCCGGCCTGCCGTGCCTCGATCCTCAGGGTGCCTCCGTCCGGGAGCTCGGCGATCCCGTGCTTGACCGCATTCTCCACCAGGAACTGCAGCACCATCACCGGGAGCGCGAGTCCACGGGCCTCGGGCGCGATACGCCGCTCGATGCGCAGGCGCTCGCCGAGCCGCAGCGCCTCGAGCGCGAGGTAGTCGTCGGTGATGGCGAGCTCCTCGTCGAGCGTCACGAGGTCGCGCTGGCCGCTCGTGAGCGCGTAGCGCAGGATCCGCGCCAGCTGCGTCACGGCACCCTGCGCGCGCGCCGGCTCGTCGGCGATCAGCGCGCGCACAGCGTTGAGCGCGTTGAACAGGAAGTGCGGGTTGAGCTGCGACTTGAGGAAGCGCAGCTCCGCCGCCTGCAGCGCCTGGGCGAGCTCGGCGCTGCGGCGCTCCGCCGCGTGGCGCGCCCGCACGCCGAGCACCCCCAGGTACAGCGTGGTCCACACCAGGAACAGGGTCGCCCAGTTGGCGATGAGCACGGCGGCGCGCAGGCCGGGCGCGAGCGCCGGCAGGCCGAGGGCGGGCAGGTCGGCCTGCCACGGCGTGAGCCCGAGCGCGAGGTTGACGAGGCCCGCGCCGAGCCCGAGCGCCGCGCTCGCGGCGAGTGCACGCGCGATCCGCGCGGCGATGCTGAGGCGCTGCCAGTTGTGGCGGCGGATGTGGCGGCGCAGCGCGTGGCTGAGACCGATGCCGAGCAGCGCCAGGAGCGCGTCGTCGAGCGCCGCGCGCCCCCACGCCACGCCGTCATAGGTAACGGCCGCCCAGCCGTTGACGAGCCAGTAGCCGCCCCAGCCGCCGGCCTGGCACAGCCAGTAGGGCGCCAGCGCGCGGGCCCACGACCGCGGCGCGGCCGTCGCGACGGCGGGTCCGGGCGCGAGTGCCGGCGGCGGCGAGGGCAGGGTGCCGGTGGGCAGGGTCGACATCGGCGCCCTAGTAGTTGAGATCGAAGGACAGCAGCTGGCCCACCCAGCCGATCCAGACGATGCCCGCAAGCGCGGCGGCCACCAGCGCGGCGCGCAGGCGCGGACCCCACCCGGGGAACGCCCGGGCGAGCGCCAGCAGGCCCGCGAGCCCGTACGCGTCGGCGGCGACGAGCAGCACGCCCGCGACCTGGAGCGCGCGGATCATGGGATCGAGGCTCGAGGAGTAGAACTCGAGCTCCAGGCGCAACACCGGCTGCAGCACCGCGAACCAGGCGGCGCACCAGGCGAGGTTGCCAAGCGCGACGAGGCGCACGCGCCGGCGCAGCCGCGCGAGAGGCGCGGCCTCGGGCGGCACCCGGTGGCGGCGCCGCAGCAGCCACGACAGCGGCCAGTGCAGCACCACGATGAGCAGCGTGACGAACGCGCCGAGCAGCACGCTCAGGTTGAGCGCCGCGAGCCGGTGCAGCGGGACCGCCTGCAGCACCGAGGTCGGGTCCTCGCTGTCGACCACCGTCTTGACGCCGTCGACCGAGGTCAGCGCGAGGCGGCGCGTGCCGTCGACCTCCTGCCAGCGGTCGGTGTCGACCTCGCGGAACGTCGCCGTGCCCGGCTCGAGCTCGCGCGGTGCGCTGATCGTGCCGTCGGGGTTGGCGACCAGGGTCGTCTGCTGCAACAGGTAGAACACGCTCAGGAACCCGTGCTCGACGCGGCGCGAGGACTCATAGTGGCCCGCGATCCGCGCCGCGTCGGCGCCCGCGGTGGCGCGGGCCGGCGCCGGCGCCGGCGCCGGCGCGGCGCC
>JAFEDP010000456.1 GCA_018241545.1 Pseudomonadota bacterium | reverse complement strand
CGGTGCACCTCGCCAGCACCGCCGACTTCCCGGCACGCCAGCTCGCCGGCGAGCGGCTCGTCTACCTCGTCGCCAGCACCCACGGCGACGGCGAGCCGCCCGACGACGCGCGCGCCTTCGTCGACTTTCTCGGCGCGCGCCGCGCGCCGCGCCTCGAGTCGCTCGCCTACGCCGTGCTCGCGCTCGGCGACTCCAGCTACCCGCAGTTCTGCGCCACCGGGCGGCTGCTCGATGAGCGCCTGGCGGCGCTCGGCGCGCGGCGGGTCGCGGTCCGCGCCGAGGCCGACGTCGACCTGGAGGCGACGGCCGCCACCTGGATCGACCAGTCGATCGCGAGCGCCCGGGCGGAGCTGGCGGACACCCCGGCCCCGGAGGCGCCGCGGCTCGCCGTGGTCACGCCGCTGCGGGCGCCGGCGCCGGCGCTCGCCGGCCGCGACGCGCCGCTCGAGGTCGAGCTCATCGAGAACCGCCGCATCACGTCGCGCCATGCGGAGCGCGACGTGCGCCACCTCGTGCTGGCGCTGCCCGAGCGCGGCTTCGAGTACGAGCCGGGCGATGCGCTCGGCATCCGGGTCGAGAACCCGGTCGCGACCGTCGCGCGGATCCTCGAGCTCACCCGGCTCGACCCCGCCGAGCCGGTTGCGCACTCGGGCGCCACGCGTCCGCTCGGCGAGTGGCTCGCGCTCCATCGCGAGGTGGCGCGGGTCGCACGGCCGCTGCTCGAGCGCCTCGCCGAGCGCAGCGGCAGCGCCGAGCTCGCGGCGCTGCTCACGGGCGGGCAGGCCCCGGAGCTGCGCGCGCTGCTCGCCTCGCATCAGGTACCGGACCTGCTGCGCCGCTTCCCGACGACCTGGACCGCGGAGGCGCTGGTCGGCGCGCTGCACCCGCTCGCGCCGCGCCTGTACTCGGTCGCCTCCAGCCGGCGCGAGACGCCGGACGAGGCGCACCTGACGGTGGCGGTGATCGACTACCGCCACGACGGCGAGCGGCGCGTCGGCCCGGCCTCCTGGCAGCTGGCGAGCGCGCCGGCCGGGACCCGGCTGCGGGCCTTCGTCGAGCCCAACCCGCGCTTTCGCGTCCCGGCCGATGGCCGGCGCGACGCGATCATGATCGGGCCGGGCACCGGGGTGGCGCCGTTCCGCGGCTTCCTGCAGCAGCGCCTCGCCGACGGCGCCCCGGGGCGCAACTGGCTGGTGTTCGGCGGCCGGCACCGCGAGCGCGACTTCCTGTACCAGCTCGAGTGGCAGGAGGCGCTCAAGCGCCGCGCGCTGCACCGGCTCGACGTCGCCTTCTCGCGCGACCAGGCGCACAAGGTCTACGTCCAGGACCGGCTGCGCGAGCACGGACGCGAGCTGTGGGCGTGGCTCGAGAGCGGCGCGCACCTGTACGTGTGCGGCGACGCCGCGCGCATGGCCGGCGACGTGCACGCCGCGCTCGTCGAGGTCGTGGCCCGGCACGGCGCGCGCTCCGCCGAGGACGCGCAGGCCTACCTCGCCGGGCTCGCCGAGTCGCGCCGCTACGCGCGCGACGTGTACTGAGGGCGCCCGATGAGCCAGCCATCCCCGGTCGAGCGGATCAAGGCGGCCAGCCGCGGCCTGCGCGGCACCCTCGCCGAGAGCCTCGCCGATCCCGCCACCGGCGCGCTCGCCGAGGACGATGCGCAGCTGCTGCGGCTGCACGGCAGCTACCAGCAGGACGACCGCGACGTGCGCGAGGAGCGGCGCCTGCAGAAGCTCGAGCCGCTGTACCGCTACATGGTGCGGCTGCGCCTGCCGGGCGGGGTGTGCACGCCGGCGCAGTGGCTCGCGGTCGACGACATCGCGCGGCGCTTCGCCAACCAGTCGCTGCGCCTGACGACGCGCCAGACGTTCCAGTTCCACGGCATCGTCAAGGACGGCCTCAAGCCGACGATGGCGGCGCTCAATGCCGCGCTCGTCGACACCATCGCCACCTGCGGCGACGTCAACCGCAACGTGATCGCGGGCGCCGACCCGGTGGAGTCGCCGGCCCATGCCGAGGTCGCGGCCTGGGCGCAGCGGCTGTCGGAGCACCTGCTGCCGCGCACCCGCGCGTACCACGAGATCTGGCTGGACGGCGCGAAGCTCGCGGGCAGCCCCGAGGCCGAGCCGCTCTACGGCCCGACCTACCTGCCGCGCAAGTTCAAGGTCGCGATCGCGCTGCCGCCGAGCAACGACGTGGACGTGTTCGCGCACGACCTCGGGTTCATCGCGATCGTCGAGGACGGCCGCCTCGCCGGCTTCAACCTGACGGTCGGCGGCGGCCTCGGCGCGACGCACGGCGACCCGAAGACGTTCCCGCGGCTCGCGGACGTCGCGGGCTTCCTGCCGGCGGAGGCGCTGCTCGCGGTGGCCGAGGCGGTCATGACCACGCAGCGCGACCACGGCGACCGCAGCAACCGCAAGCACGCGCGCCTCAAGTACACGATCGCCGACCGCGGCCTGCCGTGGTTCGTGGCCGAGGTCGAGCGCCGCGCCGGACTGACGCTCGCCCCGCCGCGGCCGTTCCGCTTCACCTCGAACGGCGACCGCTTCGGCTGGCGCCGCGCGCTCGACGGGCGCTGGCATCGCACGCTCAGGATCCCGGCCGGCCGCATCCGCGACGACTTCGACCGCCCGTGGCTCAGCGGCCTGCGCGAGCTCGCCCGTAGCCACCGCGGCGAGTTCCGCCTGACCCCCAACCAGAACGTCACGGTCGCGGGCGTCGCC
>JAFEDP010000455.1 GCA_018241545.1 Pseudomonadota bacterium | reverse complement strand
CCCCGCCGGGGACGGCGGGGTCAGGATGTCATCGATCGGCGCGGTCGGTCAGTAGTTGCGGCCGCCGTAGCCGCCGCCGCCACCACCACCACCGTAGCCGCCGCCACCGCCGCCGTAGCCACCACCGCCACCGCCGCCGTAGCCGCCGCCACCACCGCGGGAGCCGCCGTAGCCGCCACCGCCACCGCCGCCGCCCGGACGCGGACCGCGCGGGCGCTCCTGCGCCTCATTGACGCGCAGGGGACGGCCGCCCATGTTGAATCCGTTCGTCTGCTGGATCGCCGTCTGTGCGTCGGAGCTCGCCATCTCGACGAAGCCGAAGCCGCGCGGGCGTCCGGTCTCGCGGTCATTGATGAGCTTCACCGACTCGACCTTGCCGTGCTTCTCGAAGAGCTGGCGGACCTCCTCTTCGGTCGCGGAGAACGGCAGGTTGCCCACGTAAATGGTCGTCATCGAATCATCTCACTCGATCAGGCGAAGTCGCGGAGCGTGTCCGCGAGCTCGCGTGCCCTCAACCACGGACCACGTGCGTGCCGCATACGTACAAACTCGTACGCCCACGGCGGCCCGAGCCCGAACCGTCGGTCGTGCGCTGAACAACTCGTGCGGGTGATGCGGAGGAATGTCGACGCAGGAAAGACACAGTGCTTCTGAACCGACTTGATCGCCCGTCTAAGCAGATTCGGCGAGAACAACCGCAACCGATGCTACGCGGTCCGATGGGGGATACGCAATTTTCCGTGTGAAAGATCAATGACTTTGGCCGTGCAGTGCACAAAAACCGCGATGTTGCGTCCATGCGACACCCGGGCCCCGCGGCCGGACGCCCTGGGGCCGGCCCTGCGCACGCGGGAACTCCGGCCCGGGCCTGCGCGGGCTTGGTATTTGACGTAATGACGCCCTGCGGGGGGTCGGCGCGGCCCCCCAGCCGCGGTCGAGGGGTGCCGCTCACGCGGTGAGCGACCTGCGATTTGACCTAATCCGGAAGCCGCCCGCGCCGGCGGGGTCGCTCAGCTCTCGCTGTCGGGCTCGAGGTAGGCGTAGCCCTGCAGCTCCGCCTCGTAGAAGCGCTTGAGCCGCTGGCTCTCGGGCAGCGTCAGGCGGCTCTCGCGCACGGCGCGCTCGCAGTCGCGGGCGAGGCGCGGATAGAGCTCGTCGGTGTCGTACTCCATGTAGCCGAGCACCTGCAGCGCCGTGTCGCCCTTGACCGTCTCCTCGAGCCACCAGCCGCCCTCGTCGAGCAGGCGGATGTGCACGACGTGCGTGTCGCCGAACAGGTTGTGCAGGTCGCCGAGCGTCTCCTGGTAGGCCCCGACCAGGAACGCCGCGAGGTAGTAGTCCTCGCCGGGCCGCAGCTCGTGGACCTCGAGCGTGCGCTTGGTCTCCTTGAGGCTCACGAAGCGGTCGATCTTGCCGTCGGAGTCGCAGGTGATGTCGGCGAGCACGGCGTTGCGCGTCGGCCGCTCGCCGAGGCGGTGCACCGGCATGATCGGGAACAGCTGGCCGATCGCCCAGGAGTCGGGCAGCGACTGGAACACCGAGAAGTTGCAGAAGTAGATGTCCGAGAGCACCGTCTCCAGCCCCTCGAGCTCCTCCGGGATCGATTCGAGGCGCCGGCACAGGTCGCGGATGCGCGCGCAGGTCGCCCAGTACAGGCGCTCGGCCAGCCCGCGCGCCGCGAGGCTGAGGTAGCCGAGGTTGAACATCTGCAGCGCCTGCTCGCGCGCCTGCAGCGCGTCGTGCCAGCACTCGACCAGCCGCCGCTCGGACACCGAGCGGTACGCGTCGTAGAGGTCGCGCACCGGCTGCGGCACGTCGGCGCTGCCCTGGCAGTCGTCCTCGAGGCGGCCGGCGACCCGGAACTGGTCGAGCGCGCTGGTGCCGAGCACGTTGAACACCAGCACCGAGTGGTGCGCGGCGATCGCGCGGCCCGACTCGCTGATGATCTGCGGGTGCGGGATCTTGCGCGCGTTGCAGACGCTCGCGATCCGGTAGACGACGTCGCCCGCGTACTCGTTCAGCGTGTAGTTCATCGACGATTCGTAGTTGGTGCGGCTGCCGTCGTAGTCGACGCCGAGGCCGCCGCCGATGTCGATGTACTCGAGCCCGGCGCCCAGCAGCTTGAGCTCGGCGTAGACGTGGGCGAGCTCGGTGACCGCCTCCTTGACCCGGCGGATGTCCTGCAGCTGGGAGCCGGTGTGGCAGTGCACGAGCTTCAGGCAGTCGAGCATGTCCTGCTGGCGCAGCACCTCCACCACCTCGAGGATCTCGGTGATGAAGAGGCCGAACTTGCTCTTCTCGCCGGCCGACTCGCGCCAGCGGCCGGCGCCCTCGGCCGCCAGCTTGACGCGCACGCCGATCTGCGGCCGCACGCCGTACTTCTGCGCGTGCTTGAGGATGAGCCCGAGCTCGACGAAGTTCTCGACCACCGGCACGATGCGCCGGCCGAGCTTGGCGGCGAGCGTCACCGTCTCGATGTAGCTGTCGTCCTTGAAGCCGTTGCAGATGATCAGCCGGTCGGGCGTGTCCTCGGTCATCGCCAGCACGACCAGCAGCTCGGGCTTGGAGCCGACCTCGAGCCCGAAGCCGAACGGCGCGCCGGCGCGGAACACGCCCTCGACGACGAGCCGCTGCTGGTTGACCTTGATCGGGAACACCGCCGCGTAGCGGTTCTGGTAGTCGTTCTCGGCGATCGCCTGGGCGAAGGCGTCGTTGAGGCACTTGAGCCGGTGG
>JAFEDP010000454.1 GCA_018241545.1 Pseudomonadota bacterium | reverse complement strand
TCCTCGGCGGTGCTGCAGGGCGAGGCACCGCTCGGCGCGACGCTCGCCGGCTCCGCCTGCGCCGGCTACGAGCGCGACTTCGGTCCCGAGCAGGCGCGCCGCGCCGGCAATGCGGACTTCGGTGCCGTGCTGCGCTGGCGGCCGTTCGAGGGCACGGAAATCGTGCCGTTCTGGTCGCAGGTGGCGGGCGGACAGCATGCCCTCGTGCCGCTCGTCTACAGCGACGGCAGCAGCCGCCCGCCGCTCTACGACGTGCGCGACCTCGCCACCTTCGAGGACACGAGCTCGGGCTGGCGCACGGCGACGTTCGGCCTCGTCGGCCACCAGCGATTCGGCGCCGGCTGGCGCCTCGACGTCGGGCTGTTCCGGGTCACCGACCGCGATCGCACCTCGGACGTCGACGAGTACCTGTGGCTGGCGCGGGACGCCACGACGCCGCCCGCGCCGGATTCGGTCTACCACGTGCTCGACGCGCTGCCGCAGCTGACCTCGGCCTCGACCTCGGGCGAGCTGCGCCTGGTGCGGCAGTTCGGCGCCGGCGTGCACCAGCACAAGCTCGACCTCTCGGTGCGCGGCCGCAGCTCCGAGCGCGCCTTCGGCGGCGATACGGTCTACGACCTCGGCTGGACCACGCTCGGCGGGCCGCCGGCGACGACGCTGTACGGTGCCTACCCCGGGCTGCCCGCGAGCGTGGACGAGACGCGCCAGGTCGACGCGGGCGCGGCCTACGAGGAGCGCTGGGCCGGCGTCGGCACGCTCGGCGTCGGGATCCTCAAGAGCCGCTACCGGCGCACGCTCGTCAGCGACGGCGTGGCCGCGGCCCCGACGCTCGCGACGCCGTGGCTCGCGAGCCTGCGCTTCACGGCGCAGCCCGGCCGCGCCGTGACCCTCTACGGCAGCTACCTGCAGGGGCTCGAGGACTCCGCACTCGCGCCCTACTCGGCCACGAACCGTGGCGAACCGCCGCCGGCGACCCGCACGCACCAGACCGATCTCGGCCTGCGCTACGCCCCGAGCGAGCGCCTGTCGCTGGTCGCCGGTGCCTTCGACATCCGCAAGGTGTACTTCAACCTGGACACCAGCGGGCTCTACACGGCGCTCGGCACGGTCCGCCACCGCGGACTCGAGACCTCCTTCGCCTATGCCGAGGGCGGCCTGACGCTGCTCGCGGGCGGCGTGTGGCTGCGCCCGCACCTCGAGCGCACCGTGACCGAGCCGGTGCCGGCCGGCACGGTGCCGATCGGGCCGGTGCCGCTGACGCTGCAGATCAACCTCGACTACGCGCCGCCGCGCTGGCGACCGCTCGCGGCCTCGCTCGGGGTCAACCGCCTCTCCGCGCGGGTCGCGACGCTCGACAACCAGGCGACGCTGCCGCCGCTGACGACGCTGAACGCCGGGCTGCGCTACGAGACCCGGCTGCACGGCCGGCCGCTGACCGTGCGCCTCGACGGCGCGAATCTCACCAATGCGCACGGCCTGCACCTGAGCGCGGTCGGCCAGGTGGTGCCGGAATTCGGGCGGCGCGTGATGCTGACGGTGACGCTCGACCGCTGATCGCGCGCCGCCGCTACTTGGGGCACGAGCGCGTGCAGATCGACTCGAATCCCGGCGGCAGGTCGCTGCCGTCCGGCGCGCTCGCGAGCCAGGCCCGCGGCATCCCGTCGGTCGCCACGCAGCGCGCGTAGTAGGTCCGGCCGGCCTCGAACGGACCGGTCACGACGACGGACTGCACGGCGGTGTGCGCCATCACCGTCGTCACGGGTGCCGCGCCCCGAGCGCTCGCGACCGCGTCGACGGAGGCGAGTTCGAACGACAGGCAATTGAGGCCGACGCGATGCACACCGGGGGCGACCCGCACTGTCCTCGCGAACGCCGGCGTCTCGGCACCGTCGACCGACCACGCATGCGCGCGCGTGCCGACGTCGATCGTGGCGGCAGGCTCCATCGCCGGCGGCGGCCGGTACCGGGGCAATGCGTGGGGTGCGGTCGAGGCGCACGCGGCGAGCAGCAGCGCGCCGGCGGCCAGCGGCACGCCCGTGCGGAATCTCCCTGATCTCATGCGCCGCCTCCCTGAGCCGCACTCGCGACCTAGCTTGACCGGCAACGGCCGCGAGGAACAGGCCCCAGAGGGCGCCACCCTGCAACCGGCGCCCCCTACCGGCGTCCGGTAGGATGCGTGCGCATGACCGTTCGCGAGGCCCTGCGACGACGCTACGGCGCGATCCTGGCGACCGCCGTGTTCGCGGGCCTGTGGGTCGTTGGCTGGGGCCGGTCCAGTCTCACGCTCGCGCGGCCCGAAATCGGTCTGCCGGTGATGCTGCTCGGGCTGGTGCCGGCGGTGCTCGGGTGGCGATCGCTGCGTCGCGTCCAGTGTCCCCGCTGCCGGGGGCGGCTCGATCGACACATGAACCTGATCTGCTTCGGTGCGCTGCACGCCTGCCCGCACTGCCAGTTGCCATTCGACGCGCCGATGATCCCGCCGCGCGGCTGAGCCGCGGCCGGGGACGAGATCCCGGCGATCGGCAATCCCGGTCGGGAATCCTGCGGCGCGCGCTGCGCACGGCCGGCGCCGGTCGCCTTAAGCCGACGGCGTCGCGCGAACCTTAAGATCGAACTGCGGGTTGCGTCGCGCTCGAGGGCGTCGGCGAATCCCGACAATGGAGCACTTGCAGGGACGCCCCGACTGCCCGTGAATACGCTCACGGATGCTGCTACGAGGAATTCTGGTCGCGCCCACCGACG
>JAFEDP010000453.1 GCA_018241545.1 Pseudomonadota bacterium | reverse complement strand
CGCCGGCCCCGGGGAGCCGCCCGCCGGCGACCGCCTAGCGCGGACGCCCGTCGGGCCGGCGGGCGGTCGCGGCGGTCCGGCGTGCGCGGCGCTGTGGCACGATGCGGCGGGAACGGCGTTTAGTCCGGCGACGCGGCGCGCCGGCGGCGGAGAGGCGGGGCCCCATGCGCAGGATCATCCGATGGCTGGTGGGCGGGATCGCGGCGGGGCTCGCCGTCGGCGCCTGGGGCGCGGACGCCGGCGCGGTCCGTGAGCGACGCCTGACCGAATACTGCGAGTTCCTCTCGATCCCGAACGTCGCGGCGGACCCGGCGGGGCTTGCACGCAACGCGCAGTTCATCCTGCAGATGATGCGCCGGCGCGGCGTTGAAGGCCGCCTGCTGGACGGGGAGACCGCGGCGACGGTTCCCGCGGTCTTCGGGCAGGTGAGGGTGCCGGGCGCGAAGCGCACGATCCTCTTCTACGCCCACTACGACGGCCAGCCGGTCAACCCGGCCAAGTGGGCGGCGGGACTCGCGCCGTTCTCGCCCGTCCTCATCGACGCGCCGATGGAGTCGGGCGGCCGCGTGCTGGGCCCCTGCTCCGGGCAGGCGGCGGCGACCAGCCAGCGGATCGCCGCCCGCGGCGCGGCGGACGATCGCGCCGGCGTCATGGCGCTGCTCAATGCCTACGAGGCGCTGGTGCAGTCCGGCCGTGCGCCGCGCGCCAACCTGAAGTTCCTGTTCGAGGGCGAGGAGGAGGCCGGCTCGCCGCACCTCGCGGGCATCCTGCGGCGCCACCGCGCGACGCTCGCCAGCGACCTGTGGGTGATCGTCGACGGGCCGCGGCCGGCCGCCGGCTACCCGGTCGTCGAGTTCGGCGTGCGCGGCGACGTCAACGTGGCGCTGACGGTCTACGGGCCCAAGCGGCCGCTGCACAGCGGCAACTACGGCAACTGGGCGCCCAATCCCGCGCAGCGCCTCGTGAGCCTGCTCGCGGCGATGAAGGACGACGAGGGCCGGATCGCCATCCCGCACTTCAACGACGACGCCCGGCCGCTGACCGATGCGGAACGGCAGGCGCTCGCGCAGGTGCCCGACTCGGCGCCGGCGCTCGCGCGCGAACTGCTGATCTCGAAGCCGGATGGCGGCGGGCTGCCGCTCGCGCAGCTGCTCACCGAGCCCACGATCAACATCAACGGCATCTCGAGCGGCGACGTGGGCGCCGCGGCCAGCAACCAGATCCCGACGCGTGCCGAGGCGGTGCTGGACCTGCGCCTCGCGCCGGGCAACAGCGTCGCGGCGCAGGTGGCGAAGATCGCCGAGTTCGCGCGCTCGCGTGGCTACTTTGTCATCGACCACGAGCCGAGCGCCGAGGAGCGCGCGAGCCATGACCGGCTGCTGCGGCTCGTGGCGAACGACGGCTATCCCGCGCAGCGCACGCGCCTCGACCTGCCGCTCGCGCAGAGCGTGGTCGACGCCGTCGCTCGGGCGAGCGGATCCACCGTGGTCCGGGTGGTGTCGGTGGGCGGCAGCCTGCCGCTGAGCGTGATCGAGCAGGAGCTGCAGGTGCCGATCCTGACGATCCCGATCGTCAACTACGACAACAACCAGCACGCCGAGAACGAGAACGTGCGGATCGACTACCTGTGGTCCGGGATCGAGCTGCTGTCCGAGGTGCTGGCGATCCCCTAGCCGGCCCCGGCGGCGCGGCGGCGGCCTGCGGCGCCGCTGTGCCGCGCTCGACAACCGGTAGAATCGCCCCGACGGCCGGCGTAGCTCAGTCGGTAGAGCAGCTGATTTGTAATCAGAAGGTCGGGGGTTCGACTCCCTCCGCCGGCACCAGCCACTTCCCCGGGAACGTCCGCGCGCCGCATCGCGCGGGCGCGGGACCCGCCATCGAGGATGACCACGACATGCGCTGCGATCGCCCTGCCCGCCGGATCCGGCTGATCCCCACCCTGCTCGCGGCCCTGCTCGCGGCCGCGACCGCGACGGCGGCGCCGACCGCGCGCGTGCCGGTGCGGGTGGTCGTCGTCACGACCTTCGAGATCGGCGCCGACACCGGCGACACGCCCGGCGAGTTCCAGTTCTGGGTCGAGCGGCTGCCGCTGCCGCGCACGCTGCCGTTCCCGCTCGGCGTGCGGCCGCTGCGCTACGACCCGCGCCGCCAGGTGCTCGGCGTCGTGACGGGCGGCGGCTCGATCAACGCCGCGGCCGCGATCACGGCGCTCGGGCTCGACCCGCGCTTCGACCTGAGGCACGCGTACTGGGTGCTCGCCGGGATCGCCGGCATCGACCCCAATGCCGGCTCGATCGGCTCGGCGGCCTGGGCCGAGTGGGTCATCGACCGCGACCTGTCGCACGAGATCGACGCCCGCGAGATCCCCGCCGACTGGTCGACGGGCGTCGTGCCGCTCGGGCGGACCCGGCCGTTCGACGAGCCGCCGCCGGCGCCCGGCCTGTTCTCGCCGAACGCCTATCACCTGAACGCCGAACTCGTCGACTGGGCCTTCCGGCTCAGCGAGCACGTGGCGCTGCCGGACGACCCGGCGCTCGCGGCGTTGCGGGCCGGCTACACGTCGCAGCCGGAGGCACAGGCCCCGCCGCACGTGCTCAAGGGCGACGTGGTCGGCGCCAGCGACTGGTGGCTCGGCGAGCGCATGAACCGCCTCGCCGAGGAGTGGACCCGCTACTGGACGGGCGGTCGCGGCCGGGCGACGACCACGGCCATGGAGGACTGCGGGGTCGTGCGCGCGCTCGAG
>JAFEDP010000452.1 GCA_018241545.1 Pseudomonadota bacterium | reverse complement strand
GGACCGCCCGCAAGGCGCGCGCCCCGGCCCGCAAGCCCGCCCAGCGCCGCTGAGGCGGCGCCGGCGCGGCCGGCGCGTCTTGCGCCGCACAAGGCGCCCTCCGTAGACTTCCCGGCTCCCCGCCCAGGGGACGTCGAGGCCATCATGCGTTCCCACTACTGCGGTCAGGTCAACGAGTCGCTCATCGGCCAGACGGTCCAGGTCGCCGGCTGGGTGCACCGCCGCCGCGACCACGGCGGGGTCATCTTCGTCGACCTCCGGGACCGCGACGGACTGCTGCAGATCGTCTTCGACCCGGACGCCGCGGAGGTGTTCGCCGAGGCCGAGCGCGTGCGCAGCGAGTACGTGCTGTCGGTCGAGGGCCTGGTGCGCAGCCGGCCGGCCGGCACCGCCAACGCCAACCTCGCCTCCGGCCAGGTGGAGCTGCTCGCCCGGCGCCTGACGCTGCTCAACCGCTCGGAGGCGCTGCCGTTCCAGCTCGACGAGGACGTGCGCGAGGAGGTGCGGCTCAGGTACCGCTACCTCGACCTGCGGCGCGAGGTGATGCACAAGCGCCTGCTGCTGCGGCACGAGCTGACGCGCGCCGTGCGCCGCTACCTCGACGAGCACCGCTTCGTCGACATCGAGACGCCGATGCTGACCAAGGCGACGCCGGAGGGCGCGCGCGACTACCTGGTGCCGTCGCGCACGCACCCGGGCAAGTTCTTCGCGCTGCCGCAGTCGCCGCAGATCTTCAAGCAGCTGCTGATGATCAGCGGCTTCGACCGCTACTACCAGATCGTGCGCTGCTTCCGCGACGAGGACCTGCGCGCCGACCGCCAGCCGGACTTCACCCAGATCGACATCGAGACCTCGTTCCTGCCGCAGGACGAGATCATGCGGCTGATGGAGGGGCTGGTGCGCGCCGTGTTCCGCGAGGTGCTCGAGGTCGAGCTGCCGGATCCCTTCCCGCGCATGAGCTACGCCGAGGCGATGCGCCGCTACGCCTCCGACAAGCCGGACCTGCGCATCCCGCTCGAGCTCGTCGACGTCGCCGACCTCGTGCGCGACACCGAATTCAAGGTGTTCGCCGGTCCCGCGCGCGCCGCCGACGGGCGCGTCGCCGCGATCCGGGTGCCGAAGGGCGGCGAGCTGACCCGCAGCCAGATCGACGCCTACACCGAGCACGTGGCGCGCTTCGGCGCCAAGGGCCTCGCCTACGTCAAGGTCAACGACGCGGGCCAGGGCCGCGCCGGCCTGCAGTCGCCGATCCTCAAGTTCCTGTCCGACGAGGCCGTCGCCGGGATCCTGGCGCGCACCGGCGCCCTGTCGGGCGACCTGATCTTCTTCGGCGCCGACCGCGCCAAGGTGGTCAACGACAGCCTCGGGGCGCTGCGCCTCAAGCTCGGCACCGACCTCGGGCTCGTGGCCAATGCCTGGCGGCCGCTGTGGGTGGTCGACTTCCCGATGTTCGAGCGCGACGAGGAGGCGGGCCGCTGGGCGGCGATGCACCACCCGTTCACCTCCCCGGTGGTCGACGACCCGGCGGCGCTCGCGCGCGACCCGGGCGCGGCGCTCGCCAAGGCCTACGACTGCGTGCTCAACGGCTCGGAAATCGGCGGCGGCTCGGTGCGCATCCACCGCGAGGAACTGCAGTCGACGGTGTTCGGGCTGCTCGGCATCGGCGAGGAGGAGGCGCGCACCAAGTTCGGCTTCCTGCTCGAGGCGCTCAAGTACGGCGCGCCGCCGCACGGCGGCATCGCCTTCGGCCTCGACCGCCTCGCGATGCTGATGTCCGGCGCCGACAGCATCCGCGAGGTCATCGCGTTCCCGAAGACCCAGACGGCGTTCTGCCCGCTGACCGAGGCGCCGACCGCGGTCAGCGAGCAGCAGCTGCGGGACCTGCACATCCGCCTGCGCCCCGGTGCCTGAGCCCGGATCGGTGCTGGTCGTCCACGGCCTGTGGATGACCGGCCTCGAGGCGACGCTGTTCCGCCACCGGATCGCGCAGCGCGGCTACGCGGTGCGCCAGTTCCACTACCGCTCGATGACCGTGCTGCCGCCGGTGGTGCTCGCCGAGCTCGACGCGGCGGTGCGGGCGCTGCCGGCGCCGGTGCACCTCGTCGGCCACAGCCTCGGCGGACTGCTGCTGCTGCGCTACCTGCAGGGCGGCGGCGCCCCCGGCGTCGCGCGCGCGGTGCTGCTCGGCTCGCCGGTCAACGGCAGCCGGTCGGCGCGCGCGTTCGCGGCGCTGCCGGGCATGTCGATCTTCTTCGGGCCGATGGCCGGCGAGGAGCTGCTGCGCGAGTCGCGGCCGCGCTGGGACGGGCCGACGCCGGTCGGCGTGATCGCCGGCAGCCACTCGCTCGGCTTCGGACGCCTGATCGGCCACCTGCCCGAGCCCAACGACGGTACGGTCGCGGTCGCGGAGACCGAGCTCGAGGGCGCCGCCGACCACCTCGTGCTGCCGGTGAGCCACACGGGGCTCTTGGCCGCGCCCGAGGTGGTCGAGGCCACCGTGCGCTTCCTCAGCTCGGGTCGCTTCGCCGCGCCACCTCCCTGAGCCGGTACAGCGCCTCGAGCGCCTCGCGCGGCGTCAGCGCGTCCGGGTCGAGCTGCGCGAGCTCCTCGAGCACGCGCGTCCCCGCCGACGCCGGCGGCGGCGCAGCAGCCGGCGGGGCCGCGAGCGCGAGCTCGGCCTGCGGCGAGGGCGGGCGCAGGTCCTCGCCGCGGCGCTCGAGCGCGCCGAGGTAGCGTCGCGCCG
>JAFEDP010000451.1 GCA_018241545.1 Pseudomonadota bacterium | reverse complement strand
CGCCGGCCTCGCCCTCGATGTGGCGCGACTCGCTGGCAAGCAGCGCGCTCGCCGGGTGCACGCGCTCGCCGGCCTGCTCGAGCAGCACGGTGACTGGGTGCTGGGCGAGCCAGTCGATGGCGAGTTCCGGGCGCAACTCGCGCAGGCGCCGCGCGATCGCGAGGTCGCGGCGACCGTGGCCGAGCCCGATCGGCGAGGACAGGTACAGCACGCGTCGCGCGCGCCCGAGCCCGCGGCGCAGGATGCGCGGCGCCGCGAGCCGGCCGGTGGTGCGGTCGGCGAAGTCGCGGATCAGGCGGTTGACCACCACCGGCTGGCGCGCGACCGGGATATGGCCGGAGCCCTCCAGCGTCACGAGCGGTGCGCCGATCGCCTCGGCCACGCGCTGGCCGCGCGCGTGGGGCACGATCGCATCGCGGTCGCCGTGTACGACGAGCGTCGGGCAGCGGACGGTCCGGTAGAGCTCCTCGTCCGCGGGTCCGCTCAGGAAGCGCCCGAGCACGGTGTCGGTGAGCGTCGCGGCGTCGGTCTCGCAGGCCCAGGCGATGCCGTCCTCGATCTGCTTGGTCGAGTGGGGCTCGCAGAACGCCTGCGCGAAGAAGTACTCGAGGAAGCCACGGTAGTCGTGCTGCCAGTAGTGGCGGTTGTACTTGGCCCAGCCGTCGTTCACGGGCAGGGGCTCGAGGAACGCCCGCTGGCCGTCGGGTCCGGTGCCCGGGCCGAAGGGCGCCGCCGGCGCGATCAGCATCGCGCTCGTCACGCGCTCGGGGTGGTGTGCGGCGATGAGCGCGGCGAGGTGGCCGCCGAAGGAGAAGCCGACCAGCACCGCGCTGCCGGTGCCGGTCGCATCGAGCACGGCGATCGCGTCGTCGACGTACTCGTCGGCGCGGTAGGCGGCGGCGCCGCTGGGCCGGTCGGAGCGGCCGTTGCCCCGGCCGTCGAAGGTGAGGACGCGATAATGGCGGGCGAGGAACGGAACCTGGGCCTTCCAGACCCGCGAGTGGACGATCGACCAGCAGGGCAGCAGCAGGAGTGTCGTGGCGCCCGTGCCGTGGACCTCGAAGAAGGTCCGCACCCCGGCCCGCTCGACGAAACCCTCGTGGTCGGGGAGGCGCGCGCGCATGGCGGACCCCTAGGCGGCTTCCTCGGCCCGCTGCAGGATCGCCCCGAAGCGGCGCAACGCGCGCCGCAGCGGCACCTCCGCCTCGTCGAACCCGAGCAGCAGCATGGCCTCGCCGCCGACGAAGGCCGCCGCCACCAGCGCGGCGACGTCGTCGGGCTTGAGCGGGCCGGTCGCGCCGAAGCGCTCGGCGGCCTCGGTCGCGACCTGCGTCAGCAGCCGGAACCAGCCGCGCAGCAGTTCGCGCACGGCCTTGGCGATGGCCGGGTTGGACCAGCCGGCCGCGATCATCTCCTGCAGCACGCGCACGTAGCCCGATTCGAGGTCCGCATCGAGGAAGTCGCAGGCCTGGCGCCAGCGCTTCGAGAGCGGCAGGTCCTGGGCGTACATCGCGCGCTGGCGCGCCAGCAGCCGCTCGTTCTTGTAGGCGAGCAGGGCGAGGACCAGCGCGTCCTTGGACCCGAAGTGGTAGTGGATCTGGCTGAGCGGCATGGCCGCCGCCTCGGCGACGCGTCGCGTCGAGAGGCCGACGAAGCCGTGCCGCGTCAGGCACTGCTCGGCGGCATCGAGCAGCGCGGTGCGCGTATCGGGCTCGGCGTGCTCAGGCCCGTTCCCGGTCCGGCGGGCGTTCAAGGTCGGTGTCCTTTGGTCGGCGGTTGACGGGCCGGCGTGGCTGCGGAGTATACTCGGTCGGTCGACCGAATTAAACCGAGCAGCCGCTGCCGCCGGGCGTCCGGTCACGGCGGCGGGGCTCGGCCACCACGTCGTCAAAGGGGGTCACATGGACAGATCGCTGGCTGTTCTGTACGGAGTCGCCGTCTACCTGCTGTTCCTCGCCACGTTTGGCTACACGATCGGGTTCGTGGAGGGGATCCCCGGCCTCAAGACGCTCGACTCCGGTGCGCCGGGCGATGTCGTCGTGGCGGTGGTCGTCGATGCGGCGTTGCTGCTGCTGTTCGCGCTGCAGCACACCATCATGGCGCGCCGCGGCTTCAAGCGCTGGTGGACGCGGTTCGTGCCCGCCGCGGTGGAGCGCTCGACGTTCGTGCTGGCGGCGAGCCTCGCGGTCGCGCTCCTGATCTGGCAGTGGCGGCCGCTCGCCGGTGTCGTCTGGTCGGTGACCGATCCGGGTGGCCGGCTGCTGCTCTTCGCGCTGTCCGCGCTCGGCTGGTCGGTGCTGCTCGTCAGCACGTTCCTCATCAATCACTTCGAGCTCTTCGGACTGCACCAGGTGTACGAGTTCTGGCGGCGCCGGCCGTTCGTACCGCCCGCGTTCAAGACGCCGGTCTTCTACCGCTACGTGCGCCACCCGATCTACCTCGGGTTCGTGCTCGCATTCTGGGCGACGCCGCAGATGAGTGCCGGCCACCTGCTGTTCGCGATCGCGACCACCGGCTACATCCTGGTCGGGATCCTGTTCGAGGAGCGCGACCTGATCGCGCACTTCGGAGAGGAGTACCGGCGCTACCGGGAGCGCGTGCCGATGCTGGTGCCGTTTCTCGGCCGGCGTGCGTCGCCGGCGGGGCAGCGGGAACCGGGGGTGCCGCTGAAGTAGCGGCCGCTGCTGGGTATCCCGGGCAGGTCGGGTGGCCGGTGGCGAGGCGGCCGACGCAGGCGCAGGGCTC
>JAFEDP010000450.1 GCA_018241545.1 Pseudomonadota bacterium | reverse complement strand
CGCCCGAGCTCGACCAGCAGCTGCTGCAGGCCGAGGCGGACCTCGCGACCGCGCGCGCCAACCGCGAGCTCGCCGTGGTGACCGCCGCGCGCTGGACGCGCATGCGCGCGAGCGATGCGGTATCGCAGCAGGAGGCGGATGAGAAGACCGGCGACCTCGCGGCCAAGCAGGCCATCGTCGCGGCGGCCGAGGCCAACGTCGCGCGGCTCAAGGCCACGACCGAGTTCAAGAAGCTGGTCGCGCCGTTCACGGGCACCGTGACGGCGCGGCGCACCGACATCGGGGCGCTGATCACCGCGGGCTCGGCCAACGGCCAGGAGCTGTTCCGGGTCACGGACTCGCACCGCGTGCGCGTCTACGTCGACGTGCCGCAGAACTACGCCGCGTCCGTCCACGCGGGCGTCAAGGCCGAGCTGCTCGTTCCGGAGCGCCCGGGTCAGGGGTTCCCGGCCGTCGTGACCGACGCCTCGCAGGCGATCAGCGAGAGCTCGCGCACGATGCTGGTCGAGCTCGAGGCCGACAACCCGAAGGGCCAGCTGCTGCCGGGCGCGTTCGTCAACGTGCACTTCGCCCCGGCCGCGGACGGTGTGCAACCGCCGCGACTGCCGATCAGCGCGCTGGTGTTCCGCCGCGAAGGCCTGCAGGTCGCGGTGATCGGCGAGGGCGATCGGGTGCATTTCCGCAAGATCGAGGTCGGCCACGACTACGGCACGGAGGTGGACTTGCTCTCCGGCGTCGGGCCTTCCGACCGCATCATCGACAATCCGCCCGACAGCCTGAGCGAGGGCGACCCCGTGCGCCTGGCGCCGCCACCGGCCGCGGCGTCGGCGGGCCGGGAAGGACGCTGAGCGTGCGGCTGCGAAGCGCGTGGATCGGCCTGCTCGTGCTCGCCGGCGGCTGCTCGCTGGCCCCGCGCTACGAGGTGCCGGATGTGCCGGTGCCGGAGCGCTACGGCGGGGAGGGCAGCTGGCAGAGCGCGAGCCCGGGCGATGCGCTGCCGCGCGGCCCGTGGTGGTCGCGTTACGCAGATCCGCGCCTCGACGAGCTCGAGGCCGCGCTCGAGCGCGACAGTCCTGACCTTGCCACGGCGGTCGCGCGCTACGGTGAGGCGCGGGCGCTCGCGGCCGAGGCCGGGGCCGGCCTGTTCCCGGTGGTGGTCGCGGGCGGCTACGCCAACAGCGACCGCCAGTCGGACAACCGTCCGCTGCGCTCGGCGACGCAGCCGGCGACCTACCGCGACAACCTGCTCGGCGGCGCGGCTTCCTACGAACTCGACCTGTGGGGCCGTGCGCGCAACGTCGCGGCCGCCGGTCGCGCCGCGGCCCAGGCCTCGGCGGGGGACCTCGCCTCGCTGCGGCTCGGCCTGCAGGCCGAGCTCGCCGCCGACTACCTGACGCTGTGCGGGCTCGATGCCCAGCTCAAGCTCTACGACGACACGATCACGGCCTATACGCGCGCGCTCGACCTGGTGCGCGATCGTTACCAGGGCGGGATCGCCTCGGGACTCGACCTGGCGCGCGCCGAGAACCAGCTCGCCACCGCCCAGGCGCAGCGCACCGACTACCTGGCGCGGCGCGAGCTGCTGCTGCACGCGATCGCGCGCCTGGTCGGGCGGGCGCCCGACCAGGTCCCGCTGCCGCCGCGGCCCGAGCTGCCGGCGGTGCCGGACATCCCGCTCGGCGTGCCCTCGACGCTCGTGGAGCGGCGCCCCGACGTCGCCGCCGCGGAGCGGCGCATGGCGAGCGCCAATGCGGACATCGGCGTGGCGCGCGCCGCTTACTTCCCGCGCATCACCCTCGGCGCGACCGGCGGCTTCGAGAGCACGAGCGCGGGCGGCTGGCTGACGGCCCCGAACCGGTTCTGGGCGGTCGGGCCGCAGGCGCTGCTGACCCTGTTCGACGCGGGCCTGCGGCGCGCGGAAGTGGAGCGCACCCGGGCCGTGTTTGACGAGGCCGCGGCGCGCTATCGCGGCACGGTGCTCTCGGCCTTCCAGGAAGTCGCAGACAACCTGACGCTGCTCGGCCGGCTGGGCACGGAGTCGGAGCAGCAGACGCTCGCCGCGCGAGCGGCGGAGCGCTCGCTCGCGCTCGCCACCAGCCGCTACACCGAGGGGGCCGCGAGCTACCTCGAGGTCGTAACCGCGCAGACGAGCGCGCTGCAGGCGGAGGGCGCACTGGTGGCGCTCGACGTGCGGCGGCTCACCGCGAGCGTCGGCCTGGTGCGCGGCCTCGGCGGCGGCTGGACGCGGGCCGAGCTGCCGAACGGACGATGAGCGGCGCCCGCCGTCAGGGATAGGAGGCTGCTGCTCCCGGGCCGGTCGCCGGCCGCGGGTCCGGAGCGCCTGCCAACGTCAGAACGTGTAGCGCACGCCGATCGTCGGGTTGATCTCGGTCGTGTACAGGAAGCCGTTCGCGAACCCGCCCCGGACCCCCGACCACATCGCGCCGCCGTAGACGTCGAAGCGCCGCGTGGCGCGGTAGACGAGGTCGGTCGAGTACGCGTTCAGCAGCCCGCTGCACTGCGCGCTGGCGCTGCTGCTGCAGCCGGCGCTGGTGCCCGAGGCGTACGCACTCTGCTCCTGACGGTACCAAGCGAGCGTCCAGTCAAGCGCCGCAGTCAGCGAGTAGCGCAATCCGAGCCAGACGAACTGGTAGACCTTGCTCTGGGCGGCCGGGATCGACTGGTTGTTGACGTAGGCGAGCACGTAGCCGCCGATCGTCTGCGAGCCCGGGGCGAGCGGGGTGC
>JAFEDP010000044.1 GCA_018241545.1 Pseudomonadota bacterium | reverse complement strand
CGACCTTGTGGCGCCACAGCAGCTTGCCGGTGAGCGCGTCGAGCGCGTAGACGCGACCGAGGTGATCGCCGAAGAACGCGCGCGGGCGAACCCGGCCGGCATCGCGGGCCGCCCAGGCCGAAATCACGACCGGGGTGCGGACCTCGGCGCTGGCGCGGAACTGCCAGCGCACGCAGCCGGAGGCTGCGTCGAGCGCGTAGACCGTGCCGTCCTGGCTGCCGACAAACACCGCACCCATCGCGAATGACGGCTGGCTGCGCGCCCGCAGCGCGCCGGGGAACGCGAACGCCCACTTGAGCTTAAGGCGCGGCACGTCGCCGGCGGCGAGCCCGGCGGTCGCGCCGCTCGCGAAGTGCGTGTTCTCCAGGGTCGCGCCCCAGGCGCTGAGCTCCGGCGGCTGGGCGCGGTCGAAGCGCGCGGCGCTGCCGGTGCACCGCGGCGGTGCGGGCGAACGCTCGCGGGCGTCAAGGCTCTCGCGCGACAGGTACTCGGCAATGCCGCGGCGTTCTGCGGCGGTGAGCCCGGCCGCCTGCTGGCGCATGACGCCGCGGGTGAGCGCGGTGTAGATCGCGTCCGGCGCCATCATCTGGATGAAGGTCCGGGCCGGCGCCTTGTACACGAAGGCCTCGTGGCACTTGGCGCAGTGCGTGCGGTAGTTCTCGGCCGCCGGCGAGTTCTCGCGGTCGGCATCGCTGCCCGCCTTGGCTTCCATGCGGGCGACGAACTTCTTGGCCTCGTCCGTGGCCGGGGCGCCGGGTTCGGCGCCAGCCAGCGCCGGCAGCGCGGCCGCGATCAGGAGGACCAGGAACGAGGAGAGTGGCCGAGGCTGATTCATGGCAGTTCCGTAGTGGCCGGTGACGGGCGGTATGGGTCGTGCCTCAGGGCTTGGAGCCGAGCAGGCGGTCCAGCTCGCGATGGAAGTGGCGCACGCGGGACTCCTGTGCCGACCACAGCGGGCCGCGGAAGCCGCGCGAGCGGCTGCCGCGCTGCACCGCCGCCACGAGCTCGACGTCCTGATTGAGCACGGGACCGAGGTCCGCACGCTGGTGGATGCCGTACTGCTCGACGGGAGGACGCGTGGCGCCCGTGACGTCCGTGCCCTTCGGCAGTCCCATCCAGCCGGGCACGAAGTAGTCCGGGTCGTCGACGTAGCGGTACATCGTCAGGTTGTCGTAGAAGAACCGTTCCGGGTCCGTCGGGTGCGGCAGGAACCGCATGATGAACGCGCCTTCCGGGTGCATGCCGATCTGGACGTTCGGGAACAGGCCGGTCGCCCAGCTGTCGGTGAGCTGTCCGTCGGTGAGCTTCTCGTAGTGGCTGAGGCCGAGGCGGCGCGCGCGGGCCCGCTTCGCGGCCTGCACGGTGGCGCGCACGTCCTTGGCGTTGCCGCGGTACTCCGCGGGGTTCATGCCGGCCTCCTGCATCATGTACTGCAGGTCGGGCGTGACCGTGTCCTGGTCGGCGATCCGGTGCGACTTGGTGCAGATCGGCACGATCATGCGGCTGAAGCCGTTCGGATACAGGTCGTACTGCGAGTAGTCCTCCATGACGCCCTGCGTCTGCGGATGGATGTGCGGCAGGTGGTAGGTCTCGTAGAAGGCGTCGACGCCGACCTTCCAGTTGCCGTGCCACTCGGTGCGCACGTGGCGCACGACGTGCATCTTGTCGATCTCGTAGTTCTCGATGTAGCCCTTGGGGAGCCCGATCCAGTCGCGCAGTGGCGGCGCCTGGCCGTCCATGTTGACGAAGATCAGCCCGCCCACGTGGTCGCACCGCACCTCGCTCAGGTGCGGGCGATTGCGCAGCAGCGAGGGATGGAAGCTTTCCTCGTCGGTAATGCGGTCGACCTTGCCGTCGGTGCAGAACCGCCAGCCGTGGAAGGCGCACGTGAAGCGGTCGACGCTGCCGAACTCGTTCAGCGCCACCTTGTTGCCGCGGTGCGGGCACACGTTGTAGAAGGCGCGGATCGAGCCGTCCTTCTGGCGCACGACGAGGACCGACTCGGGCCCGATGTCGAAGACCGTGTAGTCGCCCTCTTCAGGAATATCGGCCGTGACGCCGGCCAGCAGCCACACCCGCGGCCACAGCGCGCGCCACTCGCGCTCCATGAACTCGCGGCTGTAGTAGCGCTCCGGCGACGGCACGTCCAGGCCATCGTCGGGCTCGGCGCGCTTGGCCTCCAGCGAGGTGGCTTCGGCATTCGGATTGACGACGTAGGGCTTGTTGTACAGGAACATCGCGGACCCCGGCTGAGGTGAGGTGGTGGGCGGCCGGCGCGGTGCGGCGCCGGCGCCCGGACTAGGTGTTGCGCGAGACGTGTCGCACGCGGCTGTTGAGGCGTCAGCTCGGCGCCGACGCGCTTCCGAACGGGCAGTAGGGCTCCTTCTCCACGAGCCCGAGCACGAACGCGAGCTTCGCCATGCCCGAGATCACGGCCATCACGACGCCGAGCTCGCACAGATCGGCATCGCTGAAGTGGGTGCGCAGGCGGCGGTACAGCGCAGGGGTCACCTCGCCCTGCATGTTGGTGAGCGCCACCTGGTCGGCGTAGGCGAGCACCGCCTTGTCGGCGTCGCTGAACGGACCGCTCTCGTAGTCCCCGATCGCATCCACCTGCGCCTGCGTGATGCCGGCGGCGAGCGCACCCGGCACGTTCTGCTTGTTGCAGGTGCGGCAGCCGTGGGACATCGAGAGCTTAAGCCGCGCCAGCTGCTTGTAGCGCTCCGCGACCTGGCCGCCGAAGAAGATCCGGCCGTAGAACTGGTTCATCACGAAGTCGAGCATCGCCGGGTTCTGGGCGAACACCTCGACGAATGCCGGCTCGCCCGTGAGCCCGCTCAGCGTGTCCCACGCGACGTGTAACGCCGGCGGCAGCTCGGCGCGCGGGATGCGGGCCATCAATGTATCGGCCATCGTTGCTCCCCCTCGTCGTTCGCGGCGCCGCGGTGGCGGCACCTGGCAGATATGTCCCGGCTCCTATTCGTCCCCGATCTTGAAATACGCGGGCTTGCCCGCCGGCCAGACGTCGCCCCACTGGCAGTTGCCGCCGTCGACGACCAGCACTTCGCCGGTGATGAACTTGCCCGACGGCGCGCCGAGGTAGGCGACCGCCTGGCCGACGTCATAGGCGTCGCCGAGCGTCTGCATCGGGTTGGTGCGTTCGAAGCGCGCCGCCGCCGCAGGGTCGTAGACGTTGAGTCCCTCGGAGTTGATCGACCCCGGCGACACGCAGTTGACCCGGATGCGCAGCGGTGCCCACTCGGTCGAGACCGTCTTCGACAGGTAGATGACGCCGGCGCGTGCGGCGCAGGTGTGCGCCACCTGCGGCATGCCGCGCCACACGTTGGCGACGATATTGACGATGCTGCCGGGCAGGCCGCGATCGCGCCAGCGGCGCGCGGCCGCCTGCATCATGTACCACGTGCCGTTTAGGTTGGTGTCGATGACGGCGAGCCAGCCCTTGGTGGAGAAGTCGATCGCCGCCTGCGGGAACTGGCCGCCGGCGTTGTTGACGAGCAGGTCCAGCGACCCGCAGCGTGCCCAGACGTCGTCGATCAGGGCCTCGCACTGCGCGGGGTCGCGGATCGTCATCGCGTGGGTGACGACGTCGCGCCCGAGCAGCCGCTTCACGCCGTCGGCGGTCTCGGCCAGCTTCTCGGGCTTGCGCCCGGCGATCGCCACGTTCGCGCCGAGCCGGGCGAACAGAAAGGTCATCGCGCGACCGAAGCCGCCGCCACCGCCCGTGATCAGCACCGTCCTGCCGGCGTACAGGTCGTCGCGGAACACCACCGGGGCGCTCGCGAGCTCCTCCATCGTGTATCCCCAGCGCTTGGTCCGCAGGCTCGCGGCGACGGCCTGCAGGCTGCTTGGTGTCGTCATGCGGTCACTCATGGGCGATCGGGTGCGGTCAGGGAGGGGAGGCCAGGCCGAATATCGCGACGCTCGCGACATTGCGGTTCGGTATCCCCCCGAGGTTGTGGGCGAGCCCGAGGGACGGGCTCGTCAGCTGCCGTTCGCCGGCGCGGCCGAGCAGCTGCGAATAGATCTCGTAGGTCATGCGCAGGCCGGACGCGCCGACCGGATGGCCGAAGCACTTGAGGCCGCCGTCGACCTGGCACGGCAGCGCTCCGTCGCGGTCGTAGCGGCCGTCGAGGATGTCGGCCGGTGCCCGGCCGGGTTCCGAGAGCCCGAGATCCTCCATCAGGACGAGCTCGGTGATCGAGAAGCAATCGTGCACCTCGACGAGGTCGAGCGCCTCGCCCGGGCGCGTGATGCCGGCCTCGCGGTAGGCGCGCGCGGCCGCGATCGGCGTCGTCAGCGTGTGGCTGCCATCCCAGCTCTCGTGGCCCATCTCTACGCCGTTGGAGGGCGCGAGCTGCAGGGCCTTGATCGCCACGTGGTCGCGCTTGCCGAGCGTGGCGGCGATCGCCGGGGTCGTGACGATTGCGCAGGCCGCGCCGTCGCTGACGCCGCAGCAGTCGAGCACGCCGAGCGGGAAGGCGATGGTCGGCGCGGCGAGCACCTGCTCGGGCGTGATCGGGAAGCGCAGGTGCGCCTTCGGGTTCTTGACGGCGTTCGCGTGGCTCTTGCACGACACGTGGGCCATGGCGCGACGCAGGTCCGCGATGCCGACGCCGTGCCGGGCGGCGTACGCGGTGGCGAGCTGCGCGAAGGCGCCGGGCGGCGTGAAGCCCGGCTGCCACTGGTCCTCGAACGTGCCCTTGGTGCGCTCGGGCAGCCCGCCGAAGCCCGTGTCCTTGAGCTTCTCGACGCCCATCGCGAGCGCGACGTCGACGGCGCCGGAGGCGACCGCGTACGCCGCGCCGCGCAGCGCCTCGGTGCCCGTGGCGCAGAGGTTCTCGACGCGGGTCACCGGCACGTTCGGCAGCCGCAGCGCCATCGACAGCGGCAGGCCGGACTTCGAGACGCTCTGCTCCTGGTAGAAGACCCCGAGCCAGCCGGCCTCGATCCGGTCGCGCTCGATCCCGGCGTCGGCGATCGCCTCGGCGAACGCCTCGAGCATCAGGTCCTCGGCGCTCGACTCCCAGCGCTCGCCGAAGCGCGAGCAGCCCATGCCGATGATCGCCACCTTGTCGCGGATGCCGGACGCCATGGCTCAGTGCCTCACCGGCGTGGCCTTCCAGAAGTAGCGGTGCGTGGTGCGCAGCGGGTCGCGGTCCTTGATTCGGAACGCGAAGCGGACGGCGCTGCCGATCGCGAGCTCGCCCGCGTCGACGTCGGTGAACTCCGCGAAGACGTTGCCGCCGCCCTCGAGGGCGACGTTGCCGTAGATCAGCGGCGGCGCGGGGCTGAACGCCAGCCAGTCCTCCGTGTAGCTTTTCACGCGGCCCGGCAGACCCGAGAGGATCACCTCCTCCTGCGTGCCGATGGCGCGGCAGGCCGGGTTCACGCAGGCGCCGGCACGCGGGAACTGCACGGTGCCGCAGCTGCGGCAGCGGCCGCCGGCAAACGCGGTCAGGTCGCGGTGCCGGCGGTAGAAGGCGCTCTGCGAGGTGCGGTTGTCGCGCTCCGCGCGCATCCCCCAGTCCATCTCGAGCGCGCCGCTGTGGGACAGGAACCGCACGTAGGCGTGATCGGTGACGCCGGCCGCGAGCGAGCCGCCGACGCCGCGGCCGCGGTGCGAGCCCTCGAGCGCGGCGGTGGCGCGGAAGGCGAGGGCATCCGCGCCCTGGCCGAAGCCGACGACGATGATCAGGTCACCGGGCTGCGCGCGCTCGAGCGCCGCGCCGAGCAGCAGCAGGGCGTGCGCGCAGCCGGCGTGTCCGACCGGCTCCTCCAGCGTGTCGACGAGCGCGTGCGGGGCGACGCCGAGCGCGCGCGCGAGCGCCCGGCTGCTCGCGAGCGGCAGCGGGCAGGCGAGGTGCGCGACCTCGGCGGGCGACGCGCCACAGCGTTGCAGCAGCGTCGTCACCACGGGCGGCACGAGCGCCAGATGGCCGGCGGTCCGCACCCAGCGCTCCTCGAGCGCGTAGTCGGTCGCTGCCTCGCGGGCGCGATAGTGATCGACGAGGTCGACGTGCGAGCTGGCGCTGCCCAGGTACTCGGCCACGACGTCCTGCTCGGCGACGAGCATCGCCGCGGCGCCGTCGGCATAGGCCAGCTCCTCGGCGCTGCCGGCGCGGGTGCGACGGCGCTCGGCCGCCGCCACGAGCACCGGGCGGGACAGCGGGCCTTCGAGCGCGGCGATGAGCGCGGCGGTCGCGGCGCGCTGCGAGCCGGTCGCATCCTGGGTGCGCGCATCGGCAGTGAGCGCGAGGGCCTCGGCGGCCACGCCGGCGTTGCTGCGGTCGGCGAACGGCAGCGTCGTCGAGGCGAGATGCAGGCCGCCGATCCGGGCGCGGTCGACGCCGGCGGTGGCGTCCCACGCCGCTTCCACCGCGAGCGTGATGGCGTCCTCGTCCCAGTTTGCGTAGGCGCGTTCGCCGCTCGCCCGCGAAGATCCCTGCGTCCGCCACGCGAGCGCCTCGGCCACCGCCGCCCGCGCCAGGCGGCGTCGCGGGAGATAGGCTCCCCACGCGGCGACGCCCCGGGTCATGAGGCGATCGTCTCGACGACGAACGGGGCGAGCACCGGCTGCACCCGCAGGTGCTCCGCCACGCGCTCGGCGCCGATGCGGCGGTCGAGTTCCTCGTGCCAGTGGTAGATGCGCCGCTCCTGGTAGTTGAGGTTGACGCCGTTGAAGCCCGGCGACTCGACCGATTCCTGGATGTACTCGGCGAACTGCGTGTCCTCGTACAGGATCCGCTCGAAATTCGCGAGGCGCGTCTGCCATTGCGGGGGCGGCTCGCCACCGCCCCAGTCGGGCGCGAACCAGACGACCTCGATCTCCATCTCGCGCGCCCCGGCGGGCCAGAACAGGATGAACGGGATGCCGCTGTCCGCGATCGGGGTCACCAGGTTCGGGAACACGTGGTACGAGGGGTTGTGGTTCGCGGTGATCTCGGAGGCGCTGGCGAGCCGCAGCAGCCCCTTGGTGCCGGGATCGACCCAGTCCGGGCGGCGGTTCGGCGTCACCATCAGCGAGTGGCCGTGCGGCCAGAGGGTGATCGTCGTGCCGCGATAATCGAGGAACCGGTCGACCGTGTTCTGGTGGATCGACTTGAGGTGGTAGACCTCGAGGAACGCGTCGAGCAGCACCTTGACGTTGCACTTCACGCGGTAGGACTTCTTGTGCACGAAGCGCTGCTGCTCGGGCTGGATGTCGGCCCACAGCGCCGGGATTTCGCCGAGCGAGGCCAGCAGCGGCGTCGCGTCCGGGTCCTCGTTGACGAATACCCAGTTGCCGAGGCGCTCACAGCGCACCGCATTGAGTCCGTAGCAGCGCGGGTCGAAGTCCGGGAAGTCGCGCTTGTCGCGCAGGTTGAGCAGGCGCCCGTCGAGGCCGTAGGTCCAGCCGTGGTACTGGCAGACCAGGCCCTCGGCGCGGCCCGCCGGCTCCTTGACCACCGGGCCGCCGCGGTGGCGGCAGGTGTTGTAGAAGGCGCGGACCACGTCGTCCTTGCCGCGGACGATCAGGATCGGCGAGCCGGTACGCTTGAAGAGCAGGAAGCTGCCGGGTTGCGGCAGCTCGTCGAGGTGGCAAGCGTACAACCAGCTGCGCTGCCACAGGTAGCGGTGCTCGAGCGCGAGGAACCCGGGGTCGGTGTAGCGGCCACCGGGGATCCGCGGCAGCTTCGGGAAGCCCGGTGGCGGCTCGGTCCGCTCGAACTCGTAGCGCATCCCGGCCTTGATGGGCTCGACCGACGCTCTGTTGACCATCGCGGCGTGACTCCAGGACGGGCGGTGGCGCTCCGCGCCCCCTCGGCACGGATTCCCCCGGGGCGCCGAGTATACGGACGGCCATTTGGAAAATAAACAAGCCTGACTGTTTTTTTCGGAGTCGGGCGCCTATAGTCGGGACCGGCTGGCCCCGTCCGCCATCCGGCCGGGCCCCGGGGGTCACTGTGTCCGAGATCTTCCTGCATCACTTTGACCTGTCCCCCTTCGCCGAGAAGGCGCGGCTGATGCTGGGGTTCAAGGGGCTCCCGTGGCGCTCGGTCGAGATCCCGATCGTGATGCCGAAGCCGGACCTCACCGTCCTCACCGGCGGGTACCGCAAGACGCCGGTGCTGCAGATCGGCGCCGACATCTACTGCGACACGCGCCTGATCGCACTCGAGCTCGAGCGCCGCTGCCCGAACCCCACGCTCTTTCCCGACGGCAGCGAGGGCCTCGCGCTCGCGCTCGCGGCCTGGAGCGACCGCGCGTTCTTCGAGCCGGGCGCCGGGCTCGCGATGGGCACGAACCGGCAGGGACTGCCGAAGGCCGTCATCGACGACCGCAAGGCGTTCTTCAACTTCATGGATTTCGAGCGCCTCGAGGCGGACCTCCCGCACCTCGCGACGCAGCTGCGCGCCCACGCCGACCTCGTCGACCGGCAGCTCGCGGACGATCGCCCCTACCTGCTGGGTGTGCGGCCGTCACTCGTCGACATCCATGCCTACTTTCCACTCTGGATGGCGCGCGCCAACGTCGCCGCGGCGCCCGCGCTGCTCGCGCCGTTCACGCGGCTCGCGCCCTGGGAGGCGCGCGTTCGCCGGTTCGGCCACGGCGCGCGCACGAGCGCGGCAGCCGCCGAGGCCCATGCCGCGGCCCAGCAGGCGGTCGCAGCGCCGGGCGGTGGCGTGGACGCCGACGATCCGCTCGGGCTCGCGGCCGGCGAACCCGTGGTCGTGACGCCGGACGACTACGGACGCGTGCCCGTCCGCGGGGAGCTCGTGACGCTGACGCGCCGCGAGATCGCGCTGCGGCGGCACGATCCGGCGGTGGGGACGGTCGTCGTGCACTTCCCGCGCACCGGCTACCGGGTCGAGCGCCACGGCGCATGAACGCGCCGGGCATCCGCGCGTCGCCGGCGGACGCGGCGCGATCGCGCCGCTCAGACGATCCGGCGGGCGCGCAGGTCCGCGATCTCGGCGGTGGAGTAGCCGATCGAGCCGAGCACCTCGTCGGTGTGCTCGCCGAGCGTGGGGGGCCTTCGCGTGATGCCGCCGCCGCCTGCCGACAGCCGTACCGGCAGGTCGGCGACCGCGGCCGGACGTGGCAGCCCCGGATAGTCGACCTGGCGCAGGAATCCCATGGCGGCGACCTGCGGATCGTCGAGCGCCTGCTGCAGGGTCTGGACCGCGCCCGCCGGCAGCCCGGCGCGCTCGCACTCGGCGACCACCTCGGCCGTGGTGCGCGCCGCGCACCATTCGCGCGCGCGCGCGAGGATCGCGTCCGCATGGTCGGCGCGCGACTGGTCGCTCTGGTAGAGCGGATCGCGCGTCCAGCGTTCCTCGTCACCGACGAGGCGCGCCCAGCGGCGGAACAGGCCGTTGCCGACCACGTGCAGCAGCACGTGGCCGTCGCGGGTCGCGAACACGTCCGACGGCGCGGAGGTCTGCACCCGGTTGCCGGTCCCCACGCGGTTGACGGCGAGCACGCTCTGCTCGACGAGGTGGGAGTTGAATACTGCGAGGGCAGTGCCGAGCAGCGTCGCCTCGACGCGCTGGCCACGGCCGGTCTGGCCGCGCTGGATGAGCGCGGCGAGCACGCCGAACGCCGACAGCACGGCGGTGCTGAAGTCGACGTAGGGCGCGGCGGCCTTGGCCGGCGCGCCGGGCGTACCGGTCATGTACATCGCGCCGGACAGCGCCTGGCCGATGCCGTCGAAGCCGCCGCGCGCCGCGTACGGCCCGCGCTCGCCGAACGCGGTCTGCGTCGCGAGGATGATGCGCGGGTTGAGTGCCGTGGCCGTCTCGTGGTCGAGGCCCATGGCCTGGAGCGTGGCGGCCGGCAGGTTCGCGACCACCACGTCGGCGCTGCGGACGAGCCGCGCGGTCACCGCCCGGCCCTCGGGCGTCGTGGGCTCGAGGGTCAGCGACTTCTTGTTGCAGCCGGTCTGCAGCAGCACGGCGCCCTCGCCGGCCGCGTTGAGCGGGGCGATGTAGCGGTCCTCGCTGCCGTCGCGCTTCTCGACGCGAATGACCTCCGCGCCCAGGTAGCCGAGCAGCGTGGCGCAGTACGGGCCCGCCACGTAGCGCCCGTAGTCGAGTACGCGCACGCCGGCGAGAACGCCACCGGCCGACTCGGGTCGCGCGATCGCCACGATGTCCTCCTCGCCGCTGGCCGCCCACGCGGCCCCGCGGCGGCGAGTGTCGCACAGCGTTGGCGTCCGATGCAGCGCTTGCGCGCCGCCGCTCGGCCGCCGCATCCTCATGCCCACGGAGGCTCCGATCGCCCATGGATTTCCAACTGACCCAGGACCAGCTCGCGCTGCAGCAGGCGGCGCGGCGCTATGCGCGCGAGCGGCTGCCCGAGATCGCACGGCATCTGGAGGAGACCGGCGAGCCGCCCTCGCACGAGCTCGTGCGCGAGTACGCGGGGATGGGGTTCCTCGGCATCAACGTCCCGGAGCGCTACGGCGGGCTCGGGCTCGGCAACCTCGAGGCACTGCTGGTGATCGAGGAGTTCGGCAAGGTGTCGTCGGCGGTCGCGTTCCCGGTGTTCGAGTCGTGCGTCGGCCCGGTGCGCGCGATCGAGCGCTTCGCGGGCGAGGCCCTGCGGCAGAGGATCGTGCCGGCGGTCTGCCGCGGCGAGACCGTGGTCGCGGTCTCGATGTCGGAGCCGGCCGCGGGCTCGGCGCTGACCGACCTGACGACGCGCGCGGTCGAGGACGGTGACTCGATCGTGATCGACGGCACCAAGCGCTGGTGCTCCGGCGGCGGCCACGCGGGTGGCTACGTCGTCTACTGCCGGATGTCCGACGACCCGGGAGCCAGGGGCATCGGCGCCGTCTATGTCGAGGCCGGCACGCCGGGCCTCAGCTTCGGGCGCCCGGAGACGCTGATGGGCTTTCGCGGCATCCCGTCCTCCGACCTGTACTTCGACCGCTGCCGCGTGCCGCGCGAGAACGTGGTCGTGCCGGCGGGCGGGTTCAAGAAGCTGATGGAGGCGTTCGACCTCGAGCGCTGCGGCAACGCGACGATGGCGCTGGCGCAGGCGAGCGGCGCCCTCGAGGACGTCGTGGCCTACGTGCAGGGCCGCGAGCAGTTCGGGCGGCCGCTCGTCGAGTTCCAGGCGGTGCAGATCAAGCTCGCCGAGATGCAGATGCGGGTCGATGCGGCGCGGCTGCTGATCCACCGCGCGGCGAGCAACGCCCAGCACGGGCTGCCGAGCATCCTCGAGTCCTCGATGGCGAAGTGCTACGCCAACGAGATCGCGCGCGAGGTCTGCGGCCACGCGGTCCAGCTGATGGGGGGCTACGGCTACTCGCGCGAGTACCCGATGGAGCGGCGCCTGCGCGATGCCTGGGGCTGGGGCATCGCCGGCGGTGCCGTCGACATCCAGAAGGTCAACATCGCCGCGGCGATGGTCGGCCGCCGCTTCGACCAGCGCCGATGAGCCGCCGCTTCGGACCGATCATGCAGAACGGCTACGTCGTGCGCGACTGGCGCGCGGCCGCCGAGTACTGGAGCGCCGAGCTCGGTGTCGGCCCGTTCTTCGTCCTCGAGCACATCCCGTTCCGCCACTGCCGCTTCCGCGGCGCCGACGCCGCGATCGACATGAGCGTCGCGATCGCCTACTCGGGTGACCTGCAGATCGAGCTCGTGCAGCAGCACAACGACGCGCCGTCGATCTACCGCGAGTTCCTCGACGCCCGCGGCGAGGGCCTGCAGCACGTCGGCGTGGTGGTCGCGGGCATCGACGCGATCGTCGCGGCGAACGGGTGGGGCGAGCGCGTGATCCAGCAGGGCGAGACGCTGCTCGGGCAGCGCTTCGCGTACCTCGACGTCGGGCCGCACCCGGGCGCGATGGTCGAGCTCATCGAGGCGTCGGAGGCGGCGCGCTCGGCGTTCGCCTACATGAAGCGCGCCGCCGCCGAGTGGACCGGCGAGCGACCCATCCGCATCAGCAAGTAGCGCTCAAGCCGGGAGCGCCACCTCGATCCAGCCGTCGACGATGCGTACCGCGTGGCTCGCGACCGGGACGGTCGCGGGCGCGCCGAGGACGGCGCCGTTGCGGCAGTCGAACGAGGCGCCGTGCAGCGGGCAGATCACGCGCGTGCCGCGCAGCCGCCCCTCGTCGAGCCGCGCCTCGCCGTGGGTGCAGAGATTGTCGAGGGCGTGCACGCCGTCGCGCGTGTGGCAGACGAGCACGGTGCGATGCCCGACCGTGAAGGCACGCATGCTGTTCGGCGGCAGTTCGGCGAGCGGCGCGAGGCGCAGGAAGTCGGGATCGTGCATCGACCGGGGTGGACTCGTGGGCGCGGGGGCCGGGTGCGCCTACTGTAACGGACACCCGATCCAAAGAAACAGTCAGGCTTGTTTTTTTTATCGCCCGGGATAAGCTACCCGGGACCGCGACGCACGGTCCTTCGAGGGGGTGCCATGGGTGAAGTGACATTCGTCTCCCGCATGACCGTCAAGGCGGGCATGGAAGCGGAGTTCGTCCGCCTGTGCAGCGAGCTGGCGCGCCGCGTGCACGCCAGCGAGCCAAAGGACCAGACTCTCTTTTATAAGTTCTTCAAGCTGCGCGAGCCCCGCCGCTATGCGGTGATCGAGTCCTTCGCCAGCGAGACCGCCGAGCACGCGCACATGACGTCGAAGGCCCTGGCCGAGCTCGGGCCCGGGATCGTCGCCTGCCTCGACGGCGAGTACGTGCGCGAATACCTCGATCCGTTCCAGGCCTGATCGGGACGGCGCAGGCGAGGAGGGGCGATGGCGACCAGAAAGAAGCGACCGGCGGCGGCACGTGCCAAGACCGCGAAGCGGCCAGCGCGGCCGGCCGCAGCGAAGGCGGCTTCGCGCAAGGCGCCGCCACCGCGCCGACCGAAGCCGCTGCCGGAGTCGCTCGCCTCGATCCGCATCGCGGTGACGACGATCGGCGACCTGCTGCTGACCGCGGCCGACCGCTACCCCGCCGACGATGCCGTGGTGATGCCGCACCGCAAGCTCACCTACGCACAGCTCGCGCGGCGGGCGATGGAGTGCGCCCGCGAGCTGCAGGCGCTCGGGGTCAAGTCGCGCGACCACGTCGGCCTGCTGCTGCCGTCGTGCATGGAATTCGTCGAGTACATGTTCGGCGCGGCCCTGTGCGGCGCGGTCGTGGTGCCGATCAACGCGCGCTACAAGCCGGCCGAGCTCTCCTACGTCATCGAGAACGGCGACCTCGTCACCATCGTGACGACCGGCGACGTGCCGGACCAGGTGGATTTCGTTGCGCGCCTGCATGCCGCGCTGCCTTCGCTCGCGCGACAGCCCGACCCGCGCGCCCTCGACCTCGCCGAGGCGCCGAAGCTGCGCAACATCGTGCTGCTCGGCAAGCGCACCGACCGGGGCTGCGTCGCCGCGAAGCAGCTGCCCGCGCTCGCCCGCGCCGTCCCGGTCGACGAGGTGCACCGCGCCCGGCTGCGGGCGCGCGTCCGTGACGCGGCGCTGATGCTCTACACGTCCGGAACCACCGCCAATCCGAAGGGCTGCCTGATCACCCACGAGGCGATGGTGCGCAACTCCATCGCGCTGGGCCG
>JAFEDP010000449.1 GCA_018241545.1 Pseudomonadota bacterium | reverse complement strand
GTGCACCTCGATGCCGAGGTAGTCGCGCTCGGGGTGCGCGGCCGCGAGCGCGGTCGCGATTCCCTCGCCCACCGCCGCCTTGAGCGCGATGCAGTTGTCGATGCGCTCGAGCGTGCGCTCCATCGCGAGCGCGCCGCCGTTGGCGCGGCGCATGCGCGCACCGAGCGCGGTCTCGAGCGCGTCGCGCTCGCCGCGGCTGCAGAACGGGCTGCCGACGCCGGCGAGTTCGCCGGCGAACATGTCCGGCATGCGCGCCAGCGCCCCGTCCAGGTGCCCGGTGAACCACTGCCAGGCGGTGGCGCGGCTCGCGGGATGCGAGATGAGCTGGAACAGGATGCCGAACACCGCATCGACGTCGGCGCGCGGGTCGAGCAGCAGCGCGAGCGCCGCGCGCACCGCCTCGTCCGATACGGCGTAGCCGAGCGCGCGGCTGGCGTCGCCGCGCACGGCCGGGTCGCGGCTCTCGACGGCGAGAGCCTTGAGGCGCTCGACCATCGGCAGGCCCCGCTCCTCCACGCCCACCGCCCAGACGCGCCAGCGCAGCAGCGGCTCGACCGCGGACGGATCCGCGACGGAGCGGTCGGCGGCCTCGGCGAGTGCCGCGCGCAGCGCCGGGTCGCGGCCGGTGAGCGCCAGCAGCCCGACGAGCTGGCGGCGCAGCAGCTGCCGCTCGGCGGACTCGGTGGCGTAGCGCCCGGGCGCCGTGTCGGTCCCGAGCCGCTGCAGGCGCTCGCCGTAGAGGTCGAGGAGCGCGCGCTCGAGGAGCGCGCGGGTGCGCGCATCCGCGAGCCGGTCGTGCAGGTCCTCGAGGCGCAGGCCGAGCGTCAGGGCCGTGGTGCGGTCCGGGTGGCGCGCGAGGGTGCGCGCGACGCCGTAGAGCTCGGCGAACGAGGCGGCGCCCGCCTCGAAGGCCGCCCCGGTGCCGTCCGCGAGCACCAGCGCCTCCGCGGGCGACAACCGGTCGGCGCTTTCGGCGAGGCGCGCGAGCGCCTCGCCCTCGAGTGCGAAGCGGTAGTAGCCGGCGCCGTCGGCGTTCGGGTGCACGATGCCGCCCGCGGTGCCCGCCGGGAGCCGGAGCGTGCCGGTGCGGTCGGTGAGCAGCGTGCACGAGCGGGCCGGGTCGCCCGCGGTGACCAGGCGCACGCACACCGGCACCTGCCAGAGCGCGTCCTCCCGCACCGCCGAGCCGAGCGGCCGGTAGCGGCGCTGCTCGAGCGCGAGCGTCCCGTCGGCGCCGGGGCGGACCGTCACGAGCGGCACCCCGGGCTGGTCGACGAACGAGCGGAACGCCTCGATGATCGCGGGCTCGCCGCTGCCGTCGGCCATGGCCTGGAAGAACTCGGCGGCGGTCGCGGTGCCGTGGCGATGGCGCGCGAGGTGCAGCCGCACGCCGCGCTGGAACGCCTCCGGGCCGAGGTAGGACTCGACCATGCCGATGACGCCGGCGCCCTTCTCGTAGGTGATCTCGTCGAAGGCCGGCCCGATCGAGCGGTTGTCGGGCACCGGCTGGTGGATGGGCCGGCCGGCCTTGAGCGCGTCGGTGGCCATGGCGCCGAGCGTCGCGGCGAGCTGCTCCTGCGGCACGCCGAGGTCGGGGCGCCAGGCGTTCGCGACGCGGCTGCCCATCCACTCGGCGAACGACTCGTTGAGCCAGGTGTCGTCCCACCAGGCGGGCGTGACGAGGTCGCCGAACCACTGGTGTGCAAGCTCGTGCGCGATCGTCACGCCGAACTCGGCCTGCTGGCGCGGCGTCGGGCTCGCGCCGACGAGCAGGATGTCCTCGGCCGAGATGATCGCGCCGGCGTTCTCCATCGCCCCGGCCTGCATGGGCGCGGCGATCAGGTCGATCTTGGGATACGGGAAGGCGGTGCCGAAGTAGTCCTCGAGCCGGCGGATGAGCGCGGGCGCCTCCTGGAGCGCGAAGGCGAAGCGCTCGCGCTGGCCGCGCGTGCCGACCACGCGCAGCGGCAGCGGCGCGCCGCGGGCGGCGCTCGGCGCGACCGCGACGCTGTCCGAGACCTCGAGCGGCCCGACGGCGAAGGCGAGCAGGTACGTCGGCAGCGGCGGCGTCGTCGCGTACTCGTGGCGCACGCGCCCGCCGGCGACCCGGACCGCGCGCCGCTCGGGCAGGTTGCTGATCGCCCGGTCGCCCGCGCGCGCGATGATCGCGACGTCGAACGGCGTCTTGAAGCCCGGCTCGTCGAAGCCCGGGAACGCGCGCCGCGCGTCGGTGGCCTCGAACTGCGAGAACGCGTACCAGTCGCCGCCGGCGCGGGTGCGGAACAGGCCCTGCGGCGACTCCTGGAACGTGCCGTGATAGCGCAGGTGCAGCGTCGCCGTCCCGGGCGGCAGCTCGCGCCGGAGCAGCAGGTGCGCGACGCCGGTCGCGGGGTCGACCTCGGCGTAGCGCGCCGCGACCGTGCCGGCGCGCGTGCTCGCCGAGGCGGCCTCGACCACGAGGCCCTGCCCGTGCAGCCAGATCTCTCGGGTCGGCGCGGCGACCCGGACGGCGATGTCGACGCGCCCGCTGAAGCGCGGCTCGCGCGGGTCGATCGCGAGCGTCAGCGTGTAGTGCGTGGGCGCGACGCCCGCGGGCAGGCGCCCGTGCGGGTAATCGGTGGCCGCGGCCTGGGCGGCCACCGCGAGTGCGAGGAAGGGTATGGCACCGAGCCGCTTGAGCATCGCGATCCTCCCTGTCATCCGCCGCCTCGCACCGTGCGGCACGGCCCGCCCGTCTTCTAGCATCGGCGCGACTGG
>JAFEDP010000448.1 GCA_018241545.1 Pseudomonadota bacterium | reverse complement strand
AGCGGCTCGGCCAGCCGGGTCCGCACGATGCAACTCTGGAGGCGGCGTGGTCGGAGGTCACCCACCTTCGCCTCGAGCGTATGGTGGGGTGCCTGTCGACGCGCCTCCCGGAGCCGGACCTCGACTAGCGGTGACGGCCGGCGAGGCACCGCTCACCCGCGCGCCATGCGCGGCGCTCGGCGCACAGCCTGCCCGTGCTTGCAGCCTGGACCGGCGCGGGATCAAGCGCCCTTTGCCCACGTGCGCTGGTCCGTCGACGAGATCGGCGTCCGCGATCGGCATTCGGGCGGTGGGTGGCGGCTTCATACGATCCGCACCGCCCGCCACGGGTAACGGATGCGGCGCGTGGCACGTGCCCGGATTCGCCCGGGCTTCCACACCACGGCCCTTGCGACCCATTAGCGAATGCTTATCATAGTAGGCGTGCCATTCAGTGAATCTGCTGCAGTGCACCAGTGGCCACGCGACACTGGCCCGCCCGCAGCACAGTCTCCGGTCCTCATCGAGCTGCTGGATGAATTCCTACCTGCTCCCGATCCTCGGCGTCGCCGCCTTCTTCGCCTGGCGCGGATTCCAGGCGGTGCGCGTGCGCGACGTGGTTCGTCGTCTGCTGGCAGAAGGCGCCTGCGTCATCGATGTGCGTGGTCCGGCTGAGTTCGCGGCCGGACACGCGCCCGGCAGCGTCAACGTTCCGCTGCCGGAACTGGCGGAAGCCACCCTTGCCGCGTCAACCGAGCAGCCGCTCATCGTCTGCTGTGCAACCGGCACCCGCAGCGCCATCGCCCGCGGCATCCTCGCCCGCCGCGGCTACCGCCACGTCGTTAACGCGGGCTCCTGGATCAACGTCGTAAAGAGTGCGTCCCGCTAGTCCGCTGATGCCGACCCGCTCGCCACACTGCCCTCCCGTCCCAAGCGTCGCGCCCACGCGACCCCAGCGAGGTTGAAGCCATGATGACCCGGCGTTTAATTCTGAAGGGAACGATCGGCGGCCTCGCCGCGGCGAGCGGCGGGCTCGCCGGATCGATCGCGCGCGCGGCATTGCCAGCCGGGACGCTCGAGTCACAGACGCTCGAGCGGCTGGCGGGCAAGCAGCCGCTGTTGAAGCGCTCCTACCGGCCTCCCAACTATGAGACGCCGGTCGAGTACTTCGACAACGTGATCACGCCAAACGACCGCTTCTTCGTCCGCTGGCACCTGATGCAGATTCCGGAGATCGATGCGTCCGAGTGGCGCCTCACGGTGAGCGGCGACGCAGCCACCCAGGAATTATCGCTCTCGCTAGACCAGCTCAAGCACGAGTTCGAACCTGCCGAGGTTGTGGCGGTGTGCCAGTGCTCGGGGAACCGGCGCGGCCTGTCGGATCCCCACGTGCCGGGCGTCGAGTGGGGCTACGGCGCGATGGGCAACGCACGCTGGCGCGGCGTGCGCCTCAAGGACGTGCTCGCGCGTGCCGGCCTCAGGAAGGAGGCAGTGGAGATTGCATTCGACGGTGCCGACCGGCCGCCGCTCGATGCGACGCCGGACTTCCAGAAGAGCCTGCCGGTGTGGAAGGCGCTCGACGAGAACACGCTGATCGCCTACGAGATGAATGGCGCGCCACTGCCACACTGGAACGGCCACCCGGCCCGCATCGTAGTGCCGGGTTGGACGGCGACGTACTGGATGAAGAAGGTCATCAGTATCCGTGCGCTGACCCAGCCGCTCAGCAGTTTCTGGATGGCAAGCGCCTACCGGATCCCGAAGGGCAAGTTCCCGGTCATCGACCGCTTCACCACCCAGGAGTCGGAGACGACGACTCCGATCACCGAGATGGTCGTGAATTCGCTGATCACGAACCTGAAGGACGGCCAGCGCCTGCCCGCCCGCGCGCCGGCGGTTGTCAAGGGCCTCGCCTGGGATGGCGGCTATGGCATCCGGCGCGTCGACGTGTCCGTCAACGACGGGCGGACCTGGGAGCAGGCCGATCTCGGCGTCGATCTCGGGCGATACTCATTCCGCCCGTGGCAGTACGTCTTTACGCCGCGCGCGACGGGCCCGATGACGGTCATGGCGCGCGCCAGCAACGCGCAGGGCGCGTCCCAGACCTACGAACTCATCTTCAACGGACCCGGCTACCACAACAACGTGGTGCAGCGCGTCACGGTCGAGATCGCCTGAGGGAGCCCCATGAACGCAACGCTTGGCATGGCCGCCCTGCTGCTGACCGGTGCCTGCACCAGTGCACTCGCCGACGAGACGACGCTGCGCCTGAAGGACGGCGCGGAAGCCGTCACCGTGCGCGCCTACTGCTCCATCTGCCACAGCATCGACTACGTGCAGATGAACGCCCCCTTCATGAAGCGCGCGCAGTGGGACGCGGAGGTCCACAAGATGGTCAAGGTCATGGGCGCGCCGGTGCCCGACGACGAGGTGGCCAAGATCATCGATTACCTGACGCGCAACTACGGCGTCGAGTAGTTCAGCCGCGCAGCGCCACGCCCGTCCGGACCAGCATGTAGGCGGCCACCACGAATATCACTGCCGCGAACGTGGCCGTCAGCAGCCGCCGATGGGCCGCGAGGCGAGGCGCGAGTGCGACGCCCGCGGCACCGCCCAGGGCGCCCCCAGCGACGAATTCGCCGGCCAGCGTCCAGTCGACGAGGCCTGAGCGCGCGTAGTTCACGGCCGTCGTCAGGCCGAACGCCGCGACCGAGAACAGCGACGAGCCGATTGCGTCGAGGATCGGCATGCCGCTGCCGTACATGATGCCCGGCACGATCAGGAAGCCGCCG
>JAFEDP010000447.1 GCA_018241545.1 Pseudomonadota bacterium | reverse complement strand
CGAGCGTCCGAGCGCTGCCGGCGCATCCGGCGAGCCGCGCAGCCCGCGGTAGAACTCTGTCATGACGGTCACGGCCATCTCATCCGATACCGGCCACAGCGAGGCGACCACCGCGCGCGCGCCACGCGCGAGCGCGGTGTAGGCGAGGCCCATCACGCCCTCGCCCGCCACCTCCCGGCCGAGCGCCGTGTCACAGGCACTCAGCGTCACGACATCCGCGCGCAGGCGCAGCGGCGCGAGGTCGGCCGGGCGGACCGTCCGGTCGCCGATCGCGCCGTGCTCGTCGAAGGCGCCGAGCACGATAGCGGAGAGTTCCGGACTGCGCGCGTCGGCGTATCCGTGCGACGCGAAATGCAGGTACCGGAAGTCCCCGAGCGGCGCCGCCAGCACGTGCTCGCGGGTCGCGGCGAGGCCCTCCAGCCGTTCGACCGCTTGCGCCGGGAACAGGGCAGCGATGTTGTCCGCCTCGCGCGCGCTGAAGGGCAGCCGCGGCCACTCGCGCTCAGCGGCCAGCTCGGTGCGGCCGCGCGCGGCCACATCCCGTGGCAGGCGCGCGTCGCCCGACCCGTACACCGGGTCGGCGACGATCAGGATGCGGTCGCCCGCCGCCGGCGCAGGCTGCGCGGGCGCGGCGCGGAACAACCACCATGCCGCCGGCGCGACCGCGACGTCGTGCTCCTCGACCAGGTAGTGCGGCCGGCCGCCGCGGGCCACGCGCAGCGCCGGGTACGGCACGAACCCGAGGGCCCGGTCCGGGACCACGATCCAGCGCCGATGGGCGCCGAGCTGCGCCTCGAGCGGCGCGAGGGTCGTCTCGTAGACCGCCTGCGCGGCCCCCAGGCGCCGGGCGAGCGGTGCCGCAACCACGTCGCGCATCGCGCCATGCAGCGAGCGCGCGGCCGCGGTCACCGCGTCGCTCGGGCCGAGCGCGTGAAAGGAGATTCCCTGGCCGGTCACGGTCCATGCCCAGGTCGTCCGCGCGCCGACCCAGTACTCGATCAGCGCCGTATCCGGCGCGTGCGCCGCGAGCCACGCGGACCACGCGAGCGGCGCCGGCCGGCCGGATTCCGCGCGGCCCGCGCCCCGCCGCCCGAGGTCGGCGCTCAGCACGTCGAGCTCGCGCCTGAGCCCGGCGATCTCCGCCTGGTAGCGCCGCGCGCGCGCATCGTCGTCACCGGCCGTGTCGCGGCGCGCATCGAGCTGGAACTGGCGCGCGGCGATGTCACGGTAGAGCTCCGCGCGGCGCGCCAGTGCATGGCCGAGCGCCGGGTCCGAGACCGCCAGCGACTGCGCCTCGAGGTCGGCGAGCGACCGGGCCCGCGACGCCTCGGCCACCGCGAGCGCCTCGATCTGCCGTTCGCGGGCCTCGGCCATGCGGCCCGCGGCCTCGGCCTGCGCACCCAGATCCACGAGGACCGCGATCTTGAGATCGAAGGCCGGTCGCAGCGGTTCCTGGCGCTGTGCGCGCAGCGCCGGGTCCGCGGTCTTGCGCCGCAGCACCCCCGCGAGCCGCAGTGCGCGGTCGACGGCCGCGAGCGCCTCCGACGGCTGGCCGCGGCGGTGGTAGACGCGCGCCGTGGCGAGGTGGACCTGGAATTCGTCCTCCGGATCCTCGAGCGAGGCGAGCAGCGCGCGGCACTCGCCGAGGTCCGCGAGCGCGCCATCGAGGTCGCCGCCGTCGAGGCGCAGCTCGCTGCGCGCAAGCAGCGCGTCGACGCGGATCGTGGCATAGCGTCCGGCACTACCGGCGAGCACAGCGTCCAGCGCGGCCTGCGCCTCGGCGCGGTGCCCGAGCGCAGCATCGTCGCGCGCGAGCCCGACCGCGACGCGCGCGCGCGCGGCGGCCGAGGTGGCGAGCCGCAGCGCCTCCCGGGCGAGCCGCTGGCTGTCAGCCGGTCGCCCTTCCTCGCGGTACACGGTCGCGAGCGCGCGCAGCGTGGAGACGTAGCTGCGCGAGTCCGGCGTGTGAAAGGTGACGGCCCGCTCCAGGTAGTAGCGGCTCTGGTCGCGATCGCCCAGCGCGTAGTACGTCATCCCGAGGCCGTGCAGGCCGAGGCCGGTGGGGATCGGCGCCTCGAGCCGCTCGGCGAGCGCCAGCGCCCGCGTCTCGAGCCGCAGGGCCTGGTCGAGCTCCCCGAGCGCGTGGCTGACCATCGCGTGGTTGGAAAGCTCCAGCAGGTACGGCTGCGGATACGGAGATGCGGCCAGCAGCGGCTCGGCCAGCCGGAACGTGCGCTCGGCGCGGCTCAGCTCGCCGCGGCCCCACTCGCACGTGGCGATGTCCTGCCAGGCGACGCCCTCGCGCGCGGACTCGTGCAGCGCCGCGAAGCCACGCAGGGCCGCGCGGAATTCCTGCTCGGCGCGGTCGAACGCCGACTCGTTGAAGAAGGCGACACCCCGGTAGAGCCGCTGCTCCGCGGCGTCGCGGTGCTCGCCGCGCCGCCGGTGGAATGCCTCGAGCTGCGCGAGCTCTGCGCGCGCGCGCTCGAGCCGCTCGTGCGGGTCGGCGGCGCCCGGCGCCTCGTCCGGCAGCTGCATGGCGGGCGCCTCGATCCAGGCGGCGGCCAGCAGCGTGCCGGCGCGCGCGGCCGGGTAGGCGAGACCCGCCTTCTGCGCGAGATCGCGCGCGCGGGCAGCCCACTGCGCGGCCCGGGCCCAGTCCTGCAGGCCGCCGTAGTAGGTTGCCGCCAGCGCGAGCGCGGATTCGGCCTGCAGTGTTCCGCTCGCGAGGCGGGTGGCCGCGAGGTATTCCTCGGCGGCGCGCAGGTACCAGTGCCGG
>JAFEDP010000446.1 GCA_018241545.1 Pseudomonadota bacterium | reverse complement strand
CGTCGCGGGCGGGGCGCGCGCGCTCGGCCTCGGTGCCGCGGGGCTCGTGCCCGGGGCGCCAGCCGACATCGTGCTCCTCGACACGCAGCGCGTGGAATTCGCCGGCGTGCCGGCCGAGGCCCTCGTCGACGCCTGGGTGTTCGCACCGCGGCCCGCGCCGCTCGCGGCGGTGTGGGTCGGGGGCGAACTCCTCGTCAGCGACGGCCGGCACCGGGCGCGCGAGGGCGTCGAGCGCGCCTACCGCGCGGCGCTCGCGCGCCTGACGGGCGCGGCCGGACGATGAGCACGCCGCTCTACGAGCAGGTCAAGGACCACGTGCTCTCCCGCATCCGCTCGGGCGAGTGGGGTCCCGGCGCCCGCGTGCTGTCCGAGCACGAGCTCGTGCGCGAGCTCAAGGTCTCGCGCATGACCGCCAACCGCGCGATCCGCGAGCTGGTGCACAGCGGCGTGCTGTCGCGCGTCGCCGGGCTCGGCACCTTCGTCGCCGACCTCAAGGTGGCCGGCCACCCGCTGCAGCTGCGCAGCATCGCCGCCGAGATCCGCGCGCGCGGCCACGTGCATCGCGCCGACGTGCTGGCGAGCGAGCCGGTCCTGGCCGACGCCGCGCTGCGTACGCGCCTCGGCCTGCGTGGCGGCGCGCGGCGGGTGTTCCGGTCGCTGATCGTGCACTACGAGAACGACGTCGCGCTGCAGCTCGAGGAGCGCTACGTGAGCCCGGCGGCGGCGCCCGGCTATCTGGCGGTCGACTTCCGCAGCGTGACGACCCACGAGTACCTGATGGACGTGGCGCCGCTCGAGCGCGTCGAGCACGTGGTGCGCGCGGTGGCGCCGTCCGACGAGGTCGGGCGCGTGCTCGCGCTCGCGCCCGGCGACGTCGTGCTGCTGATCGAGCGCACCACCTGGAGCCGCGGCCGCCCGGCCTCGTTCGCCCGCCTGCATCACCCCGGCAGCCGCTTCGAGCTGCGCGGCGTCTTCGATCTCTGACGGTCCACCCGAGAGGCACCCATGGACACGCACACCCGCAAGGACCCGACCCGCACCATCCGCGCCCGCACCGGCACGACGCTCGAGGCGCGCTCGTGGCTCACCGAGGCGGCGCTGCGGATGCTGCGCAACAACCTCGATCCGGACGTCGCCGAGCGCCCCGACGAGCTCGTCGTGTACGGCGGCATCGGCCGCGCCGCCCGCGACTGGGAGTGCTTCGACCGCATCGTCGAGGTGCTGCGGCGTCTGGGTGACGAGGAGACCCTGCTCGTGCAGTCGGGCAAGCCGGTGGGCGTGTTCCGCACCCACGCCGACGCGCCGCGCGTGCTGATCGCGAACTCCAACCTGGTGCCGCACTGGGCCACCTGGGAGCACTTCAACGCGCTCGACCGCAAGGGCCTGATGATGTACGGGCAGATGACGGCGGGCTCGTGGATCTACATCGGCAGCCAGGGCATCGTGCAGGGCACCTACGAGACCTTCGCGGAGATGGGCCGGCGCCACTACGGCGGCGAGCTCGGCAACCGCTGGATCCTCACCGCCGGCCTCGGCGGCATGGGCGGGGCGCAGCCGCTCGCGGCGACCATGGCCGGGGCCTCGATGCTCGCGATCGAGTGCCAGCCGAGCCGCATCGCGATGCGCCTGCGCACCGGCTACCTCGACGCCGAGGCCAAGGACCTGGACGAGGCGCTGGAGCGGATGGCGCGCGCGACGCGCGAGCGCAAGCCGGTGTCGGTGGCGCTGTGCGCCAACGCCGCCGAGGTGCTGCCGGAGCTGCTGCGGCGCGGCGTGCGTCCGGACGCGGTCACCGACCAGACCTCGGCCCACGATCCGGTCAACGGCTACCTGCCGATCGGCTGGAGCCTCGCGCAGTGGGAGGCCGAGCGGCGGGCCGACCCGGCGGCGGTCGCGCGCGCCGCGCGCGCCTCGATGGCGCGGCACGTGGAGGCGATGCTCGGGTTCCATCGCCAGGGCGTGCCGACCTTCGACTACGGCAACAACATCCGGCAGATGGCCCTCGAGGAGGGCGTGGCTGACGCGTTCGCCTTCCCGGGCTTCGTGCCGGCGTACATCCGGCCGCTGTTCTGCCGCGGCATCGGCCCGTTCCGCTGGGCGGCGCTGTCGGGCGACCCCGAGGACATCCGCCGCACCGACGCCAAGGTGCGCGAGCTGATCCCGGGCGACCGCCACCTGCACCGCTGGCTGGACATGGCCGGGGAGCGGATCCGCTTCCAGGGCCTGCCGGCGCGGATCTGCTGGGTGGGCCTCGGCGAGCGCCACCGCCTCGGGCTGGCGTTCAACGAGATGGTCGCGCGCGGCGAGCTCAAGGCGCCGGTGGTGATCGGCCGCGACCACCTGGATTCGGGCTCGGTCGCGAGCCCGAACCGCGAGACCGAGGCGATGCGCGACGGCTCCGACGCCGTGTCGGACTGGCCGCTGCTGAACGCGCTGCTCAACACCGCGAGCGGCGCCACCTGGGTGTCGCTGCACCACGGCGGCGGCGTCGGCATGGGGTTCTCGCAGCACGCCGGCGTCGTGATCGTGTGCGACGGCACGCCGGCCGCGGCGCGGCGCATCGAGCGCGTGCTGTGGAACGACCCGGCGACCGGCGTGATGCGCCACGCCGACGCCGGCTACGAGGAGGCGCTCGAGTGCGCGCGCGAGCAGCGCCTCGACCTGCCCATGCTGGCGCCGTGATCACCGTTCATCGCGGCACCAGCGCGCTCGTGGTCAGCCTGCCGCACGCGGGCCGGGCGATCCCGCCCGAGCTCGCGCCGCGCCTGACGCCGCGCGCCCT
>JAFEDP010000445.1 GCA_018241545.1 Pseudomonadota bacterium | reverse complement strand
ACCACGTCCTCCGGCGTCTCGACGAGGTAGATGTGCCCGCCCTGGGTCGCGTCGAACTGGCCCATCGTGCCCTCGACCTCGGGGTGGCCCTGGTGCCCGATCAGGATCACCTCGCGGGCATCGCGCGCGTAGCGGGCCACTTCCATGTGCACCTTCGTGACCAGCGGGCAGGTGGCATCGAAGACGCTCAGGCGCCGGCGCTGAGCCTCGAGCTGCACCGCGCGCGACACGCCGTGGGCGCTGAAGATCACGGTCGCCCCGTCCGGGACCTCGTCGAGCTCCTCGACGAACAGCGCACCGAGCGCGCGCAGGCGCTCCACCACGTAGCGGTTGTGCACCACTTCGTGGCGCACGTAGATCGGCGCGCCGAACAACCCGAGCGCGCGCTCCACGATGTCGATCGCGCGGTCCACGCCGGCGCAGAAGCCCCGCGGGTTGGCCAGATGGATCTTCACGGCGCGCCCGGCGGCGCGCGCCGGGATTCCAGCAGCGCATCGATGATCAGCATCGCCGCGCCGACCGTGATCGCGGAATCAGCGACGTTGAACGCCGGAAAATACCAGCGCTCGCCCCAGTGCACGTGGATGAAATCGACGACGAAGCCGCGCGCCAGACGGTCGATCGCGTTACCGACCGCACCGCCCAGGATCAGCGCGAGCCCGGCGGCGAGCCAGTGGCCGCCGGGGCCGCGCAGCCGCGACAGCCACACCACGATGCCGACGCTGACGAACGCGGCGAGGCCCAGGAACAGGTAGTGCTGCCAACCGGAGGCGTCGTTGAGGAAGCTGAACGCCGCGCCCTTGTTGTGCAGCCGCGTGAGCTCGAGCACCGGCAGCAGCGGCTTGCGCTCGAACAGCTCGAAGCGCGCCACCACCAGCGCCTTGGTTGCCTGGTCGACGGCCACCACTAGCGCCGACAGCCACACCCAGCGGATCGCGCTGCCCTCCTCCGCGCTCACGCGAACCTCCGCGTCTCGCCCGGGCCGTCGACGTTGGTGGCGCAGCGGGCGCAGATCTCGGGGTGGCGCGGGTCGCTGCCGACGTCCGGCCGCAGGTGCCAGCAGCGCACGCACTTGCGCGCGCCGCTCGGCCGCGCCGCGAGGTAGACGCCCGCCTTGGCGACGCTGGCTGCCGCCACCGCGTCGGCGGGCCGGGTCGCGGCCTCGTGCAGCCGCGCCTCGGACGTGATCAGCGCGAAGCGCAGCTCATCGCCGAGCGGCGCGAGGCGCGCGTGCACGGCGGGCTCTGCCCAGACGTCGACCACGGCCTCCAGCGTTCCGCCGATCAGCCCGCGGCCGCGCAGGGCCTCGAGCTCGCGGCTGACGTCGGCTTTGAGCGCGATCACCGTGTCCCAGTCGACCGCGCCGCCCGCGGCGGTCGCCGGCAGCACGTGCCACTGCGCGAGGAACACCGACTCCGGGCGGCCGGCGACCGGCGGCAGCGCCTGCCAGATCTCCTCGGCCGTGAAGGACAGGATCGGCGCCAGCCAGCGCACCATCGCCTCGGCGATATGCCACAGCGCGGTCTGCGCCGAGCGCCGCGCCGCGCTCGCCGCCGGGGTCGTGTACAGGCGGTCCTTCAGCACGTCGAGGTAGAAGGCGCCGAGGTCGACGACGCAGAAGTTGTGGACCTTCTGGTAGATCAGGTGGAACTCGTAGCTGCGGTAGGCGGCCACGACCTCCTGCTGCAGCGCCTCGGTGCGCGCCAGCGCCCAGCGGTCGAGGTCCACCATCTGCTCGGGCGCGACCGCGTGGGTCGCCGGCTCGAAGCCGGCGAGGTTGCCGAGCAGGAAGCGCACGGTGTTGCGCATGCGCCGGTACGAGTCGGCCATGCGCTTCAGGATCTCGTCGGAGACCGCGATCTCGTTGGCGTAGTCGGTGGCCGCGACCCACAGGCGCAGCACGTCGGCGCCGAGCGAGGCGATGACCTTCTGCGGCACCACCGTGTTGCCCAGCGACTTCGACATCTTGCGGCCCTTCTCGTCCACGGTGAAGCCGTGGGTGAGAACGCCGCGGTACGGGGCGTGGCCGTGCATCGCCACCGAGGTCAGCAACGAGGAATGGAACCAGCCGCGGTGCTGGTCGGAGCCCTCGAGGTACAGGTCCGCGGGGAAGCGCAGCTCGGGGCGCTCGTGCGCGGTGCACCAGTGCGACAGCCCGGAATCGACCCACACGTCCATGACGTCCCTGGACTTCTCGTACTCGGCGGCCTCGGCGCCGAGCAGCTCGGCCGGGTCGAGGTCGAACCACGCGTCGATGCCCCCCTGCTCGACGCGCGCCGCCACCTGGTCGATCAGCTCGACCGTGCGCGGGTGCAGCGCGCCGGTCTGCCGATGCAGGAAGAACGGGATCGGCACGCCCCAGGTCCGCTGGCGCGACACGCACCAGTCCGGACGCGTCTCGATCATGCTGTAGATGCGCTGCTCGCCCCAGCCCGGCGTGAAGCGCACGCGCCGGATCTCGGACAGCGTCTGCGTGCGCAGGCCCTCCTGCTCCATGCTGATGAACCACTGCGGCGTGGCGCGGAAGATCACCGGGGTCTTGTGACGCCAGCAGTGCGGGTAGCTGTGGCGGTACGGCGCGTGCGACAGCAGCCGCCCGCGCTCGGCGAGCACCTCGATGACCTTCGGGTTCGCCTCGAACACCTGCTGGCCGGCGAACAGCGCGGTCGAGGCGACGAAGCGCCCGTCGCCGCCCACCGGGTTGTCGACCGGCAGCCCGTAGCGCTGCCCGACGATGTAGTCGTCGAGGCCGTGGCCCGGCGCCGTGTGCACGCAGCCGGTGCCGGCATC
>JAFEDP010000444.1 GCA_018241545.1 Pseudomonadota bacterium | reverse complement strand
CACGCTCGCCGGCCTCGATGCGCGCGGCGCCGACTTCGAGTTCGCGAGCCTCGTCAAGTGCGACCTCGCCGACGCCGCGCTCGGCGGCGCGCGCCTCGTGCAGGCGAGCGCGGTCGAGTGCCGCTTCGGCGCCGCCGACCTCGACGGCGCCCGGCTCGAGCAGACGGTCTTCTACAAGGCCGACCTGGTCGCGGTCCGCTTCGGGACGCCCGCGGCGCGCGAGTGCGTGTTCGCCGAATGCCGGCTGGCCGGCCAGGACTTCGGCGGCGCCGAGTGGCTGCGCACCCAGTTCATGGACGCCGACCTCGAGCGCGCGCGCTTCGCGCGTGCGCGCCTGACCGGCTGCAACTTCAAGGGCGCGCGGCTCGCCGGCGCCGACTTCTCCGGCGCCGACGCGGTGCACACGCTGTGGGTCGGCGCACGCGCCGACGGCGCGCGCTTCGACGGCGCGCGCCTGGTGCAGTCGGTGTGGAGCGGCGCCGAGGCGCCGGCGGCGAGCTTCCGCGGCGCGGTGCTGAGCGAGGCGGTGCTGCAGCAGGCGCGGCTCGCGGGCGCGGCCTTCGGCGGCGCCGACCTGAGCTACGCGGACCTCTCCAACGCCGACCTCTCGGACACCGATTTCGGCGGCGCGTCGCTCAGGCGCGCCTGCCTGCGCGGCGCGCTGCTCGCCGGCGCCTCGCTGCCGGACCGCGCGAGCGCGGCGCCGGACGACGAGGAGACGCTGGCCGCGGAACGCTGGCAACCCAGCCTGTGACGGAGAGACGACCATGATCACCGAGACCGAACCCGGAACCTGCGGCGGGCCCGCCGCGGCGCTCGCGCGCGAGCCGCAGCGGCAGGGCGGCGAGGTCGAGCACGCCGACGCGGACGCGATCGTCGTGTCGACCGCCGGCGGGCTGCGCCGCGCGCGGCGCGCGCTGTCGTGCCTGCTGCTGCCGGTGGCGGGCGATCGCGTGCTGCTCGAGGAGGCCGGTGGCGAGTGGTGGGTGACCGCGGTGCTGGCGCGGCCGTCGCAGGCGCCGCTGCTCGTCGAGGTCGACCGGCCGCTCACGCTGCGCGTGCGCGGCGAGCTCGCGCTCGGCGCGGAGGCGGTGGCGGTCCGCGGCCGCTCCGTGGACATCGCCGGCGAGCGCGTCAGCATCGCCGCGACCGCCCTCAGCTGGCTCGCGGACACGCTCGATGCGGCGGCGCGCGTGGTCAGCACGGTCGCGGAGCGGCTCTCGACGCGCGCCCGCAGCGCCGAGCGCGAGGTCGAGGACCTCGAGGTCGCGCGCGTCGGGCACTTCGACCTGCGCGCCGAGCACCTGGTGCAGGTGCGCGCGCGGCACACGATCCTCAAGTCGCAGGAGCTCGCCAAGATCGACGCCAAGCAGATCCAGGTGGGCTGAGCATGTTCGCCAACAACCAGATGGGCGGCATCGACCTCGCGTTCCCGGACGTGTGCCTGACGCCGGTGCCGGTGCCGACGCCGATCCCGTATCCGAACATCGCCGCCGGGCCGATGGGCGTGCCGGCGGCCTACACCGTGCTGTGGGGGCTCGCGCCGGCCCACAACATGGGCACGGTCGTGCCGCTCACGAACGGCGACAACGCGGGCGTCGCGATGGGCGTCGCCTCGGGACTCGTCATGGGCCCGAGCCGCCACCTGACGGCGGCCTTCACCGTGATGGCCGGCGGCATGCCGGCCACGCGCATGACCAGCATGTCGCTGCAGAACAGCACCAATGCGCCCGGCGTGCGGCTCGCGCCGAGCCAGGTCAAGGTGCTGCTGCTCGCCCCGTAGCGGCAGGCACGGGCACACCATGGCCAACGGCACCACCCCGGGACCGATCAGCGTGTTCGGCAAGCCCATGACGCTCGATGCCGGCACGCTCGCGCTCACCGAGAACACGCCGCCCGGGGTCGTCGGCCTCGACAGCGGCGGCACCCAGCCCTCGGGCACGCTCGGCCAGACCGTGCTGCAGAAGGCGCAGGCGCTGCTCGGCCAGAAGGTCGGCGACGGCGAGTGCTTCGCGCTCGCGGACAAGGCGCTGCGCAGCGCCGGCGCCAAGAGCGCCGGCGACTTCAAGCCGGTCGTGCCCAACGACGACTACCAGTGGGGCGCGACCGCGAGCCAGGCGGACCTGCGCCCTGGCGACCTGATCCAGTTCCGCGACTTCGAGATCAAGAAGACCGTCACCGTGACGAAGCCGGACGGCTCGGAGACGTCGGACACGACCACGGAGCTGCGCGACCACCACACGGCCATCGTCGAGGCGGTCGCCGCCGACGGCACGGTGACGGTCCTCGAGCAGAACATGCCCCCCGGCGGGTCGACGCGCCGCGCGCGCATCCACCTGACCGACCAGACCATCCCGTCCGGCAGCACGACCACCACTTTCGAGGTCAGCGGCCAGACGTGGCTGTACCACCCGGTGCCGAAGTGAGCGCGCCGGGCGTGCGCACGGTGCCGGGCGGCGGGCGGGCGCTATACTCGGGCGCCGGCGGCCGGCGCACGAGGGAGATGGGGCGGCGATGAGCCTGACGCTCGAGGTCACGGGTCCTGAAGCACGCCGCCTCGGCAGCGGGGTGCGCAAGGTATTCGCCGGCAGCGGCGGGACCATCGGGCGCAACCCGGACAACGACTGGGTGCTCGCCGACCAGTACGTGTCCGGCCGGCACGCGCGCATCCAGTACGCGAACGGCGCCTACTACGTCGTCGACACGAGCAGCAACGGCACGTTCCTGAACTCCCCCGACAGCCGGCTGCCCAAGAACCAGCCCCACCCGCTGCAGGACGGCGACCGACTCTT
>JAFEDP010000443.1 GCA_018241545.1 Pseudomonadota bacterium | reverse complement strand
CGAGGGCCGCTGCGATCCGCGTGACTCGGTCCGCGCCGCGGGCATCCGCTCGGCGCAGCGCGGCACGGTGCGCCAAGCGGGCGCGCGCGGCCGCTGCAACCGCAACGTGCCATAACGTGGGGACCTGCTCCACAGATTCCGTGTTGCAGGAAAACGTCCGCCGATCGCGCCGCAGCGCACGGCGATATCCCGACCCGGGTCACGCCGCTGCGCGCGCGTCGCGGGCAGCCTGTGCACATCGAACTCACGCAGGCAACAGTGCATGGCGGGACTTCGCACGGTCAATGAGGAGCGCGTCGTACTGGGAGGGCTCGTGTTCGCCGCCTGGCTGGCGAGCCTGGTCGTTGTCGGGCTGCTGCTGTCGCGCAAGCCGCAGGCGGCACCCGGCGCGCCGCGCCCGGTGCTGACCGTCGAACCCGAGGCGACGCTGCCGCCGACGGTCGTCGTCTCGCCGCGCACCGATGCGCATCGGCCGGACTGCGGGCGCCCGGCCGCCGGCGGCGCCAGCGACCGCCGCTGCGTGTTCACCGATCGCGACGGCGCCTGGTCGGCGCCGGAGGTGCCGGGCACGACCCCGGAAAGGGCCGAGCGCGGCCCGCTGCAGTAACGGCACGCGGTCCGTCGCCGGCCGGTACCGCGCGGGTGCGCCCGCGCTACCATCCGTCCCATGGCGGCGACCGGCGACCTCACGTCCCTGATCGAGGCGATGCGCGCGGCGCTCCTGCCGCATGCGGCCGCCGCGGCGCAGCCGTACCTCGCGCACTGGCCGCACGCCCACCCGAGCCGCGAGCGGCCCGCGGTGGCGCTGCCGGTCCTCGGATGGCTCGGCACGGCGGTCGCCGGCGCGCCGGCGGGAGTGCTGCGCGCGGTCGCCGAGCAACTCGCGGCACTCGCGACCTCGCTCGAGTGGCGCCGCAGCTACTCGGAGGCGGAAGCCGGGGCGCGCTTCCTCGAGCGCTACGGTTACTGCGAGCTCGCCGGCGAACGTGGCCCAGTCCCGAGCTCGGCCCTGTCGGTCGGCTTCCTGCTACTCGGCCCGGAGACCCTGTACCCGGCGCACCGGCACCCCGCGCAGGAGCTCTATCTGCCGATCTCGGGCATCGCCAGCTGGCAGCAGGGCGGGACCGCCTTCCGCGAACGCGCGCCGGGCGATGCGATCGTTCACGGCGTCGAGGAGCCGCACGCGATGCGCACGGGCGCCGCACCCCTGCTCGCGCTGTACCTCTGGCGCGGGCCGGGTCGCGGGCAGACGGCCCGGCTGGACGCTGCGCCGCTGCCGGGTGGCAGCGCGCGCGCTGCGCGGCTGCTATCGTCTGACGTCGGGGGATCTCAGGCTCAGCCGGGGAGGCGACGATGAGACGCGCAGTGACGGCGTGCTGCCTGGCGGCGCTCTTGCTGCCCGGCCAGGCGTGCCCGGACCCGCCGGCGCAGGTCATGTCGATCGTCCGCGAGGCGGACCTGCACTGGCAACGAGACCCGCAGTCGCCCGGTCTCGAGAGCGCGGTGCTGGCCGGCGATCCGCGGCGGGCCGGCGAACCGTACGTGCTGCGGGTGCGGTTCGCGCCCGGCGCGTTCAGTCACCCGCACTTCCATCCCAACACCCGCTACATCGTCGTGCTCAAGGGCACGTGGTGGGTCGGCGCCGGCGCCGCTGGCAATCGCGACGCCACGACGCCGCTGCCCCCGGGCAGCTTCGTGATCCACCACGCCGGCGAGGTCCACTTCGACGGCGCAAAGGACGAGGAAGTGATCGTGCAGATCACCGGCATCGGCCCGGGCACCGCCACCGCGGTCGACGCGACCGGGCGGCCGAGGCCCTGACTCCAGTGCCTCGGCCGCGCATACCGCCGCCGATCGTGACGCTGGCCGCCGGTGCCGCGATGTGGGGGTTGGACCGCTGGTATCCGGTCGCGCGCGGCACGGGCACCTGGCGCGGGCTCGCCGCGGTGCCGGGGCTGCTGGCAATCCTGCTCGTCGCGAGTGCGCTGCGGCGCTTCCGGGCGGCGGGAACCACGGTCAACCCGCTCGATCCGGATGCGGCGTCGCATCTCGTCACCGGCGGCGTCTACCGCTGGACGCGCAATCCCATGTACCTCGGCCTGCTCCTGCTGCTCGCGGCGTGGGCGCTGTGGATGCGCAGCGCCGCTCCATGGGTCGTGCTGCCGCTGTTCGTGGGCTTTCTGACGGTCGCGCAGATACGGCCCGAGGAGGCGGCCCTGCAGCGGCGTTTCGGCGAGGCCTACGACGCGTATCGCGCACGCGTGCGGCGCTGGCTCTGAGCGGCGGCGCGTGGCCTAGCGGCGAGACTTCGTGCCGGCTTCGGCCGACGACGGGTTGGCGATGCGGTGGCGCGCCGTGAGGTCGGCGAGCGAGGTGGCGGGCGCGGACGGAGCGCTGCTCAGCTCGATCTTGGCGTGCCGGCCGCTGTCGCCACCGTCCTTGCCCGGAGCGAGGCGCCGATGGGCGAAGCGCTCGCGCTCCTCGGTTCCGATCCGCTTCACCGCCGGCGTCTCGAAGAAGGCCTTCAGGTAGCCGGCCACTGCCTCGGCCGCTGCCTCGTCGCTGAAGAACCCGAGCCGCAGCGCATGCACGATCTTCCCGTCCTGTGAGCCTACGGCGCAGTACAGGCGGTATTCCTTGAAGATCGCGAGGTCGGGGATCGAGTCTGGCGCGATCTCCCGATCCGAGATCATGAGCTCGATCGCCATCAGTCGCTCGCCCTGACTGGCCGGATCCTCGGCCGCCGACAGGGCGCGCACGGTGCGCGTGCTGTCGATCGCAGGACCATCGGCGGGTGCTTCCGGCGCA
>JAFEDP010000442.1 GCA_018241545.1 Pseudomonadota bacterium | reverse complement strand
GGCGCGCGCGGCTCGCTTCACTTGATGCGCTCCATGCGCTCGCCCTGGCTCACGACCTCGATCAGCCGGATCCCGAACTTCTCGTTGACCACCACGACCTCGCCGCGCGCGACGCGCACGCCGTTGACGAGGACGTCGAGCGGCTCGCCGGCGAGGCGGTCGAGCTCGAGGATCGAGCCTTGGGTCAGCTGCAGCAGCTCGCGCACCGTGATGCGCGTGCGCCCGACCTCGAGGGCGACGGTGACACCGACGTCGAGGATCAGGTCCAGCGACACGTCGCCGGAGGGTGCCGCGGCACCGTCCGGCTGCAGGTCGCCGAACTGTGCCGGCGCGTAGCCGCCGTCGCCGGACGAGGGATTGATCGGGGTGTTCATCGAATGTCTCCGCCGTTCAGGGGCTGCGGCGCCGCAGCGGTTGCAGGATCTTCAGGGCATTGCGTCCGCGCGAGACGCCGAACTTGCCGCGGTACAGGGCCTCGTCGCCGGCCAGCAGCGTGACTGCGCCCGGCGCGTCGATCGGGAGCACGTCGCCGGGCTTGAGGCTGGTCAGCTCGCCGAGCGTGATCTCGATCTCGCTGAGCACCGCGCGCACCTCGACCTGTGCTTCGAGGAGGTGCGCGGCCAGCAGCGGCCCCCACTGCTCGGCGCTCGAGGAGCGCGCAACGATGCCGGCGGTCAGCACCTCGCGTACCGGCTCGATCATCATCGAGGGCATCACGAGGTCGAGGGCGCCACCGCCGGCGGGCAGATCGATGTGGAAGCGGTTGATGAGTACCGTGTCGGTCGGCGCGGCCACCGATGCGAACAGCGGGTTGGACTCGTGCTTGACGAGCTCGACCTCGACCTGGGCGACGGGTGTCCAGGCCTGGGCGAGGTCGCTGGCTGCCTGGCGCAGCACCAGCTGCACGAAACGCACCTCGGTCGGCGTCAGCCCGCGGTCGCCGCCGCGCTCGAAGGCCTTGCCGGGCCCGCCGAAGTAGGTGTCCACCATTAGGAACACGAGGTTGGTGTCGAACACCATCAGCGCGTTGCCCGGCAGCGGCTTGATGCGGCAGATGTCGAGGCTCGCGGGCGTGGTGATGCCGGCCAGATAGTCGCCCGCCTTCTGCGAGCGCACACCTTCGAAGGTGACCTGCGGCTCGCGCTGCAGCAGGTTGAACAGCGCCACCCGGAAATTGCGCGCGAAGGTCTCGTGGATGGTCTCGAGCGCCGGCAGGCGCCCGCGCGTGATGCGCTGCGTGCCGACGAGGTCGTAGGCCTTGACCGCGCCGCTCGCGTTCTTCTCGAGCAGCGCAGCGACCTCCTCGTCGGAGATCACCGGCTTGGCGACCTCGGAGCCTTCGGCGGACACGGCGGCGGCCTACTGAACCACGAAGCTCGAGAAGTACAGGTCCTCGATGCCCGGCGAGCCGGTCTCCTTCTTGAGGATCCGCTGCGCCTCCTTCAGGCACTCCTGGCGCAGCGCTTCCTTGCCCTCGCGCGTCATCAGGACCTTGTAGTCGCGGTTGTTCATCAGCATCAGCAGGTTGTTGCGGATCGCCGGCGCGTTCTGCTTCACGGCCTCGATGACCTTCTCGTCGCGGGCCATGACGTCGATCTGCAGCTGCAGGAAGCGCACCGCCTGCGTGTCGTCGAAATTGACCACCAGGGGCGGGTCGAAGGAGAAGTACTGGGCAGGCTTCAGGTGCTCGTTGCTCTCGGACTTGTGCCCGTCGCCGCCCTCGGCCTTGGCCTCCTGCTTGACGGTGAGCTTGCCGTCCGGCCCGAGCACGAACTCCTGGGTCGGGTGGAGCTTGGCGTTGATCACGCCGCCCACGACGACCGCGGCCAGCGCGGCGACGAAGGTGACGAGCGCGCCGACGACCTTGCCGACGATGCCGCCGCCCTCCGCCTTGGGCTTCTCCGGGGTCTTCTCCGCTGGCTCTGCCATGAGACTGTCCTCGCTACTGGGCACGGGACTGTCAGCAACTTCCGTGCCATGGACACATCCCTTCTGTTTCAATGGGTTGCGCGACGGCGACGGCAATCTGACGCCAGCCGCTTGACCGGTCGGGCACGCGCGTGCGGATCGGCGTCGGAAATTTGGCGCTACAGTGGCGCCATGCACACGCGCACGCTCGGCCCGCAGGGCCTGACGGTCTCGGCCCTGGGCCTCGGCTGCATGGGGATGTCCGGCGTCTACGGCTCGCCCGAGAGCCGCGACCCCCGGGAGGCCCTCGCGACGATCGACCGGGCGCTCGAGCTCGGCGTGACGTTCCTCGACACCGCCGAGGTCTACGGGCCGTACGCCAACGAGACCCTGCTCGGCCAGGCGATCGCCGGCCGACGCGACCGGTTCGTGATCGCCTCGAAGTTCGGCTTTCGCATCGCCGCCGACGGCTCGATCGCCGGCTGCGACGGCTCCCCGGCCAACGCCCGCCGCGCCTGCGAGGCGTCACTGGCGCGCCTGGGCATCGAGAGCCTGGACCTCTACTACCTCCACCGGCGGGACCCGGCCGTGCCGATCGAGGAGACCGTCGGGGCAATGGCCGAGCTGGTACGGGCCGGCAAGGTCCGCCATCTCGGCCTATCCGAGGTCAGCGCGGCCACGCTGCAGCGCGCCGCGGCGGTGCACCCCATTGCAGCGCTGCAGTCGGAATACTCGTTGTTCGAGCGCGGCGCGGAGCGCGAGGTCCTGCCCGCGTGCCGCGCGCTGGGCGTCGGCTTCGTGCCGTTCTCGCCGCTCGGCCGCGGCTTCCTGTCGGGCAGCGCACAACCGGCCGACGCCTACCGGGGCGACGGCGACTACCGCGCCACGCTGCCACGCTTCCA
>JAFEDP010000441.1 GCA_018241545.1 Pseudomonadota bacterium | reverse complement strand
AGGCCGTAGGTCGCGAGCTTGTTGCCGCTGGTGTCCACGCTGGTGTCATAGATCGCGGCGTTGTAGCCCCGCGTTGTAGCCGGTGTGCATCGCGCTCAGCGGCCGGGCCACGGTGGAGCCGGTCGAGTGGCAGACGGTGCAGTCGGTCGCGAGGCCGTTGGCGAAGTTGTTGTGGAAGGTCGTGTTGCTGGCCGTCCACAGCGCCTGCAGCGCCGGTGCGCGCCGCGTCTCGGTCGGGTAGGCCGGGCTGTTGTCGTTGACCGGGTGGCAGCTCTTGCAGGTCGCGCCGGTGAAGAAGGAGTCGGCGCGCACGTTGGCGAGCTTGCTGCCCGGGGCATCCGGACCCGTGTGGCAGGTCGCGCAGTTGGCCATCGACAGCGGATACGCGAACTCCATGGAGTGCGACATGTGCGTGTCGTTCATCAGGTTCGCGGTGTAGGCGTAGTCCGGGTTCAGGTTCGGGTCGACGCCCGTCGCCCAGTTGACCGGCTCGTTGACCATCTGCTGCCAGCCCTTGTCGGAGCCGACGCGGGTGTCGTAGTGGCAGGCCTTGCAGGGCGCGAAGGTCGGAACGCTCGCGTTCGCGACGGTCGGGATCGCGGTGCCGTTGCCGACGATCGCCTCGCGGTAGCCGTGCTTGCGGTACGGCGCGCCGTGGCAACCCTGGCAGGCGCCGACGTCGGCGTTCGAGGCGTAGGCACTGGCGTTCGCCGCCGCGGCGGTGCCGATCGGCAGGGCCGCGCTCGACATGTTGGCGTACAGCCCGTAGTGCGCGCCGGCGGCCGTGTAGCTCTCGACGTTCAGCAGGTCCTTGGCCACGTAGCCGTAGGCCATCGCGCCGTCGATCGGAGCCGTCAGCGCCAGCGGGTCGGTCGCGATGTTGGTGACGGTGATCGTGTACTTGCCGTCATTCGCGCCGGGGTTCGTCTGCACGACGCCCGAGGAGCAGTTCGCGGTGCAGGGCGTCTTGGTCTTCGCGGCCGTCAGTTGCAGGGAGTTGATCCACTGCTTGGCCGTGCTGTTGTACTCGACCAGGTAGAAGGTCTTCTGCAGCAGCGACGGCAGGCCGGCGTCGTCGACGTACGGCAGGCGGTTGTTCGATACGTTGTTCACCAGCGTGAAATTCAACGTCGCCGTGTAGTTGCCAGCCGCCACCTGGGTCGACGAAGCGCCGGTGAAGGTCATCACCAGCTGCGTCGTGTCGGTGTACTGGTTGTAGATCGCCTGGTGGCTCTGCGCGCCCACGTTCGGGTGGCAGGTCGAGCATGACTCAGGCCGGGTCGAGGCGACCGGATCGATGCCTGGGCCCGTGGCGCCGGTGGCTCCTGTGGCGCCGGTAGCGCCAGTAGCGCCGGTCGATCCTTGCGGTCCGGCAGGTCCTGTGCTGCCGGTACAGGCAGCGATTCCTGCTGCGAGGGCCAGCAGGGCTACTAGTGAGACACGTGTCCGTGACGACTTCATAACGGGCTCCCCGAAACAGGTCGGCCGTCCGTAGGGCGGTCTGCCCTGACGTGGACGACTGAACCTTTTTGCTTCGCGGCAATCCTAGTCCCGGGGTTTAAGTCGACCACTTCGGTCCGGCCGTTCTGCCGTACTCGGTTTACCGAGGCACGGCTGCGCCAATGCGGTGCGCCGCGCCCGCCGCCTGCGAGCGGCGAAATGCGGCCCCGCGCAATCGCGATCGGCGCGCGCTGTAACGGCGGCGGGAACATGGCGTCGCGCCGGGTGCCTCGGCGCAATGGACGGAATCGAAACGGGGTCGCGGTACGCGCCGACGGGCGCGCCGCTACTCGACGTTCTGCACCTGCTCGCGCATCTGCTCGATCAGCACCTTCATGTCGACCGCGGCACGCGTGGTCTCCGCGTCCTGCGACTTCGACGACAGGGTGTTGGCCTCGCGATTGAATTCCTGCATCAGGAAGTCGAGTCGCCGCCCGGCCGGCTCGTCGCCGGCGAGCGCCTGGGCGACCTCGGCGACGTGGCTGGTGAGCCGGTCGAGTTCCTCGTCGACCTCGGTGCGCGCGAGCGCGAGCACGATCTCCTGCTCGAGCCGCTCGCGCCCGGCCTCCGCGGGCAGTGCAAGCTGCGCGAGGCGCTCCTCCAGGCGCGCGCGGATGCGCGCGTGCACCTCCGGCAGGCGCGCGCGCACCTGCGCGACCAGCACCCCGATCTGGCGGCAGCGCGCCTCGAGCATCGCGGCGATGCGCGCGCCCTCGCTGGCGCGGTTCGCCGCGAGCGCGGCGAGCGCCTCGGCGAGCGCGGCCTGGGCGTCGACCCGCAGCGGCCGCGGGTCGAGGTCGCGCTCGCGCAGCACGCCCGGCCAGCGCATCAGGTCGAGCGCCGTCGGCGCCGCCAGCGACCCGCCCTTGGCGGTCGCGCGCCGCTCCACCTCGTGGCTGCGCGCGATCAGTTCCTCGAGGAACGGCGCGTCGATCTCGAGCGTGACGCGCCCGCCGGCGGCCGAGCGCAGCTGCAGCGTCGCGTCGACCTTGCCGCGGCGCACCGCGGCGGCGATCGCCTGGCGGAACTCCCCCTCCGCGCTCCGCAGCTCCTCGGGCAGGCGCACGGCCGCCTCGAGGTAGCGGTGGTTCACCGTGCGGATCTCCCAGACCAGGGCCCCGTACTCGCCCGCGCGCTCGCTGCGCGCGAAGCCGGTCATGCTGCGGATCATTGCGTGCCGTGTGCTATAAGACGCGCGCACACTGTAGCAGCCCGGGCCGGAACCGGGGCGGGAAGCGGCGCTTGCAGATTGAGTATGCCGAGCTGAGCCTCGTCGGCCATCGCGAGGACAACCAGGACCGTGTCGGCGTCGCCGCCG
>JAFEDP010000440.1 GCA_018241545.1 Pseudomonadota bacterium | reverse complement strand
CGCATCCCCGTGACCTTCGCGACCTTCGCGGTGGCGACGGCGGCCATCGCCGGCATCCCGCCGCTCGCCGGCTTCTTCTCCAAGGACGAGATCCTCTGGTACGCCTTCGCGGGCACGCGGGGATCGCCGCTGCTGTGGGCCGTCGGCGCCGCGACGGCGCTGCTGACGGCGTTCTACATGTTCCGCCTGCTGTGGCTGACGTTCCTGTCGCCGTCGCGGATGGAGGAGCGGGTCGCGCACCACGTCCACGAGTCGCCGCCGGCGATGACTGGCGTGCTCGTGATCCTCGCGGCGCTATCCGCGGTCGGCGGGTTCCTGGCGCTGCCGCGCTTCCTCGAGCCGCTGCTGCCGGCGCCGGCGGTGCAGGCGCATCTGGAGCACTGGGAGACGCCGCTGCTCGCGGTGTCGGTCGCGATCGCGTTCGCGGGCCTCGCCGCCGCCGCGCTGCTCTACCGGTCCGGCCCGGCGCGGGCCGACGCGCTTGCGGCGCGGGTCGCGGGGCTGCACCGACTGCTGCAGGGGCGCTACTACGTGGACGAGCTGTACGAGCGCTGCATCACGCGGCCGATCGAGTGGGTGTCGAGGAACGTGTTCCTCGCGGGCGGCGACCGCCGGCTGATCGACGGCACGCTGCACGGGCTGGTCGCGGTCGCGCAGCGCGCGGCCGGGCAGCTGTCGCGGCTGCAGGCGGGCGGCGTGCAGCGCTATGCGCTGCTGGCGACGCTCGGCCTGGTGGCCTGCGTCTACTGGGTGTGGCGCCATGTCTGACGACGTCCTGCTCGGCCTCGTGCTGTGGTTGCCGGTCGCGGGCCTCCTGGCCCTGCCGCTCGTGCCGCGCGGCCGCGACGGGGCGGTCCGGGCGCTGACGCTCGCGGTCACGCTGCTCGACCTGCTGATCGCCGCCTGGCTGTGCGTGCGCTTCGACGGCTCGGTCGCCGGCCTGCAGGCGGAGACGCGCCTGTGGTGGATCCGGGCCTGGGGCGTCGAGTACCGCATCGGCCTCGACGGGGTGAACGTGCTGCTGGTGGGTCTGACGGCCCTGCTCGGCCCGCTGGTGGTGGCCGGGGCATGGACGGCGGTGCGGCGCGACGTGAAGCTCTTCCACGCGATGCTGCTGCTGATCCAGTTCGCGATGCTGGGGACGCTGCTGGCGCAGGACCTGTTCCTGTTCTACGTCTTCTGGGAGACGATGCTGATACCGATGTTCCTGATCATCGGCATCTGGGGCGGCGAGCGGCGCGTCTACGCGACCCTGAAGTTCGTGCTCTACACGGCGTTCGGCAGCATCCTGATGCTCGCCGCGCTGATCTACCTCGTCTACACGCTGCCGCGCGCCGGAGTGGCCGCGCCGTTCGCGTTCGAGTACCTGATCGCCCACCCGCCGCCGGCCGCCGCGCAGGGCTGGCTGTTCGCGGCCTTCGCGCTCTCCTTCGCCATCAAGGTGCCGATCGTTCCGCTGCACACGTGGCTGCCGGACGCGCACGTCGAGGCGCCGACCGCGGGCTCCGTGATCCTCGCGGGCGTGCTGCTCAAGATGGGAACCTACGGCTTCATGAAGCTCGGCATACCGCTGTTCCCCGCCGCGGCCCGCGAGTTCGCACCGGCCATCATGGCGCTCGCGGTCGTCAGCGTGATCTACGGTGCGTGCCTCGCGCTCGTGCAGACGGACATCAAGAAGATCATCGCCTACTCCTCGATCAGCCACCTGGGCTACGTGATGCTCGGGCTCGCGAGCGCCAGCCTGCTCGGGATCCAGGGGGCGATCCTGCAGATGGTCAGCCACGGCCTCGTCGCCGGCGGCCTGTTCCTGATGATCGGGATGATCTACGAGCGCTGCCATACCCGCGACCTCGCCGCCTACGGCGGGCTCGCGCGGCTGCTGCCGGCCTACTCGGTGTTCTTCACGATCCTGACGCTGGCCGCGGTCGGGCTGCCGACGACCAGCGGCTTCGCCGGCGAGTTCCTGGTGCTGATGGGAGCGTTCGATGCGGCGTGGCCGGCCTTCACGCAGGGTCACCCGCTCGCGCTGCTGCTCAGCGCGAGCGCCGTGCTCGGCGTCGTGCTCGGCGCCTGGTACATGCTGTGGTTCGCCGAGCGATTCCTGTTCGGCCCGCCGCGCGCGCCCCACCAGCCGCTCGCCGACCTCGGCACGCGCGAGCGGCTGATCCTGGTCGTGCTGGTGGTGGCCGTGTTCGCGATCGGCCTGTATCCGCAGCCGCTGCTGCGCAAGACCGAACTCGCCGCGCGCCAGTACCAGGGCTACCTGCTCGGCGCCCGTCCGGCGGAGGGTTCGCCGTGAGTTGGCCCGTCATCCTGATCGCCCTGCTGCCCGAGCACCTGCTGCTGGTCGGCATCGTCGCGCTGCTCGCCCTCGAGATCCAGAACCCGCGCGCTCGGGGCGCGTTCGCGATCGCGTTCGCGGGCACCGCCGCGGCCGCGGCGGCCGCGCTGTGGCTGCACTGGACCGGACTCAGCGCCGCGCCGTTCCCGGGACACTACCTGGTCGGCCCGGCGATGTCGCTCGCCAAGTTCGTGCTGCTCGGGCTCGCGCTGCCGGTCCTGCTGCTGTCGCGCGACGAGTTCAGCGGCGCGCGTTACTACGCGCTGCTGCTCGGGTCGCTGTACGGCGCGCTGCTGCTGCCCTCCTCGGCGAGCTTCCCGACCCTGTTCCTCGGCCTAGAGCTGCTGTCGCTGCCGGTCTACGTGCTGGTGCTGCTCGGCTTCCAGCGACCGGAGGGCGCAGAGGCCGCCCTCAAGTACCTGGTGCTCGGCGGCACGGCCACCGCGAGCTTCCTGTTCGGCACGGCGCTGCTGTACGGGGC
>JAFEDP010000043.1 GCA_018241545.1 Pseudomonadota bacterium | reverse complement strand
GAAGGCCGACACACTGCCCGAGCGCCACCCGGCCGGGTTCAACTACTTCGTCACCGGTGCGCCGGTGGTCGCCGGCGACGTGATCGTGATCGGCAACGGCGGCTCGGACTTCCGCGGCGCGCGCGGCTCGGTCTCGGCGTACCGGCTCGACAGCGGTGCCTTCGCGTGGCGCTTCTACACCGTGCCGCGCGATCCCAAGCTCGGCCCGCAGGACCAGCCGCACCTCGCCGCCGCGCTCAAGACCTGGCCGGCGCGCTACGACTGGGCCAACGGCGGCGGCGGATCGGCGTGGGACGGGATCATCTACGATCCCGACACCCGGCTGGTCTTCATCGGCACCGGCAATGCCTCGCCCTACCACGGCCAGCACGACGCGGCCGGATCGGGCGACGAGCTGTTCGTGGCCTCGATCGTCGCCATTCACGCGGACAGCGGCACGCTCGCCTGGCACTACCAGGAGATCCCGGGCGAGGGCTCGGACTACGACACGACCAACAAGCTCGTGCTCGCCGACCTCGACGTGCACGGCGCGGTCCGCAAGGTCGTCATGCAGGCGAGCAAGAACGGCTACCTGTATGTCCTCGACCGCCGCACCGGCGAGTTCATCGCGGCCAACACCTTCGCCGAGGTCAACTGGACCACGGGGCTCGACCCGAAGACGCACCGTCCGGTCATCAACCCGGCCACCGACTGGGCGCGGGCGCCGACGCTGATGTTCCCGGCCGCGACCGGCGCGCACGGCTGGCAGCCGATGTCGTTCAGCCCCAAGACCGGCCTCGTCTACATCCCGGTCATCGACGCCGGCATGGTCTACGTCGACACGACGCAGCGGCCCGCGGGGCTCATCGAGGGCAACTTCGACCTCGCGTTCTTCTTCCCCGAGGACTACGCGCCGGCCGACCTCAAGAGCCTGCTGGGGCCGCTGCCGAGCCTCGAGGCCCTGTCACGCGGCAAGCCGCTGCCGAAGTCGCGCGGCGTGATCCGCGCCGTGGACCCGGTGTCGGGCAAGCTGGCCTGGGAGCGGGAGACGGCCAGCCTGTGGGACGGCGGCGTGCTGTCCACGGGCGGCAACCTCGTCTTCCGCGGCGACGCGGCCGGGTACCTGAACGTCTACTCCGCGACGACCGGGGCGCTGCTGAAGCGCCTCGACGTCGGCACGTCCATCATGGCCGCACCCATGACCTACCGGGTCGGCGGCGTGCAGTACGTCTCGGTGATGGCGGGCTACGGCGGCGGCGTGCTGTTCCTGCCGTTCCCGCAGGACAGCGCCGCGTACCGCTATGGCAACGCCGGACGCATCGTGACGTTCCGCCTCGACGGCGGCGCCGTGCCGAAGCCGCCGGCGGTGACCGGCGACCCGCTGCCGGCGCCGCCGCCGCGCGAAGGGGATGCGCGCCGCCTCGCGCGCGGCGAGGTGCTCTACAACCGCTTCTGCGCGCGCTGCCACGCCTTCGGTCGCGGCCTGCTGCCGGACCTGCGGCGCCTGACGCCCGAGAAGCACGCGCTGTTCTACGCGATCGTGCTGGAAGGGGCCTTCCGCTCGAAGGGCATGGCCCGCTGGGACGACGTCCTGAGCCGCGCGGACGCCGAGGCGATCCACGCCTATCTCGTCGACCAAGCGTGGCAGCTGCAGCCGTCGCCGCGCCCGGAAGGGGGCGCTCCGCGATGACCACCGTGCCCGTCCGGCCTGCCGGCCTCGCGCTCGTCGCATCCGGCCTGCTCGCCCTCGCCGCGTGTGCACCGTCCGCGCCGCTGAGCCCGGCGGTCCCGCCCGAGCTCAAGCACTCCTGGGAGGTCGCCTTCAACCAGGGTGACGCCGATGCGATCGCCGCCCTCTACGCCCCGCAGGCGCAGCTCGTCATGCCGGGGGCGGAGCCGGTGCGCGGTCGCGAGCGCATCCGCGCCGCCGTGCTCGACATGATCCGGAGCGGGGTCAAGGTGAAGATCGGCACCGAGGAGAACGTGGGCTCCGGCAATGTCGCCTACGTCTACGGTCCGTACCAGGTCGTCGACGCGCAGGGTCACGTCGCCGAGCGCGGTCACTACGTCGAGACGTGGCGCCGGGACTCGGGCCGCTGGCTGATCGACATCGACATCAATACCGCGGGGCCGGCCGAGGCCGTCCCGGCCGCAACGCCCTGACCGGACCAGCGGCCGCCTGGCGGCGCGCCGCCGGGCGTCACTGCTTCGCCTTCGCCTCCCAGACCTTCAGCAGCTCCGGCGATGCCTGCGCGCGGATGCCGTTGTCGCTGAGGATGGCCTCCGTCGCCTCGACCATCTCCTTGCGCGGGAACACCATGGACTCGACGCTGTGGCCCGCGAACTCGAAGAGCACGAGCTCGTCGGTCAGGTCGCGCAGCACGGTGACCAGGTGGCGCAGGCTGCGAATCGGCGTGCCGTTGACGGTCGCGAGCACGCAGCCGACGTGGTTGGCGTAGCCCTTCGCGATCGTGTGCGGGAAGAGCGGTGAGGCGATGACGACGTACTCCTCGTGGTCCTTGTCCGGGACCGACATCCGCTCGGCGACCAGGGGGCTGCGCATCACGGTCAGGCTCGTGACCCATTCGGCGCGGCCGAGCATCCCGTTGATCAGGTCCTGCGTCGCGGTGGAGAAGACCAGCGGCCCGTAGATGAAGTACGGCGGGTACTGGTCGCGCAGCGCGGGGATCGCGAGCGGCCAGTCGCGACGCAGCGGGACCCGGATCTCCATCGGCTTGCCGTTGCGGATGATCGACAGCGGCAGATCGCCATCCGCCGCGACCTTCTGCGCGAGGTACGGGAACTTCACGCGCACGTTGGGCGCGATCGTGACCTCGCCCTGGTCGTCGATGGGCTTGCCGGCGATGGCGGTGATCAGGTCCCACTTCCTGAGCGGCGAGTTGCCCTGGATCCAGATCGAGTCGAGCGCGACCACGCCGCGGGTCGACGCGGGCAGCTTCAGGAACGTCCGCAGCGCCGGGTTCTCGAGCGTCTGGTAGTCGAAGCGGAACTCGGGCTTGCCATCGTAGTGACCATCGGCGATGTCGGCGAGGAACAGCTCGATCTCCTCGTTCGGGATGATGTAGCCGATGTTCTGCGCGCCGCCGAGGCGGCTGAAGGCGATCCCGACCATCTTCTCGCCGATGACCGCCGGGCCGCCGCTGTTGCCCGGGTTGATGGCCGCATCCACCTGCAGGCGCAGGCCGCTGGTCGGGAAGTTGTAGGAGGTGAACTCGATCCGCGAGACGATGCCCTTGGTCACCGACAGGGTCTGGCCCCCGGTCGGATAGCCGTAGACCATCACGGTGTCCTTCGTCGTCGGCAGGGTCGTGCTGCGCGCGATCGGCGCGTGGCCCTGGAAGAACGAGGCGTCGTCCAGCGTGAGCACCGCAAGGTCGATCCCGGGGGCGAGGAAGGCCACCTTGGCATTGATGCGATCCCCGCCCTGGTTGCCCTGGATCTGCACCTCGCTGGCGTAGTTGACGACGTGCGCGTTCGTCAGGATCCGGTGGCCGTCGATGACGACGCCGGAGCCCGAGACCTCGGTGGCCGTCTGCTTGGTCCAGGGGTGGAACAGGTCCGGAGCGCGGGTCTTGGCGAACACCTTGACCACGGCGGCGTCGATCGACTGGGGCACCGGCGCCTCGGCGGATGCCGCCGGCTCGTCCGCCCGTGCGCCGGGCGCACCGAGCAGCAGGGGCAGGAGGCAGGCGATGGCCATCCGTGGCGTCAGGCGGGGCATGCGATACCTCCAGGGGGCACGAGAATCCAGCGCCGGAGTATGCCGCTGTCCTCGCCGGCACGGAAATCCGGCGTCCGGCGCCCGCCCGCCGGCCCGCGCCGTCAGCGCCCGCTCGCGCCCGCCCGCGCGACGTAGTCGTCGACCTGGCGCTCCAGCACCGGCAGCGGCACGCCGCCGTTGCCGAGCACGGTGTCGTGGAAGGCGCGCAGGTCGAAGCGCGGGCCCAGGGCGCGCTCCGCCCGGGCGCGCAGCTCGAGGATCTTGAGCTCGCCCATCTTGTAGGCGAGCGCCTGCCCCGGCCAGGCGATGTAGCGGTCGACCTCGGTGCGAATCTCGTGCAGCGACAGGGCGGTGTTCGCCGCCAGGTAGTCCTGCGCCTGCTGCCGCGACCAGCCGAGCGCGTGCATCCCGGTGTCGACGACGAGCCGGCACGCGCGCCACATCTCGTACGTCAGGCGCCCGAAATGCTCGTAGGGCGTGCGGTAGATGCCCATCTCGACGCCGAGCTTCTCCGCGTACAGGCCCCAGCCCTCGCCGAACGCGTGCGGGTAGAGCTGGCGGCGGAACGCGGGCACGTGCTCGAGCTCCTGGGCGAGCGCGCCCTGCAGGTGGTGGCCGGGCACCGCTTCGTGCAGGGTCAGCGCCGGCAGCACGTACAGCGGCCGCTTGTCGAGCGCGAAGGTGTTGACCCAGTACTGCCCGCCGCGGGTGCCGCCGATCGGCGCGGGCACGTAGCGGCCACCGGTGTAGTTCGGGGCGATGTCCGCCGGTACCGGCTCGACGCTGTACGGCTGGCGCGGCAGCCGGCCGAAGTAGCCCGGCAGGCGGCCGTCGATCGACTTGGCGAGGAACGCCGCGTCCTTGAGCAGCTCCTCCGGCGAGCGGGCGTAGAACTGCGGGTCGGTGCGCAGGAACTCGAGGAACGCGGCGAAGTCGCCGCGGAAGCCCGTCTGCGCGATCACGCCCTCCATCTCGAGGTGGATGCGGGCGACCTCCCGCAGGCCGGTCTCGTGCACCTCGCGCGGCGTGACCTCGAGGTTCGTGAAGAAGCGCACCAGCGCCGCGTAATAGCGCTCGCCGTCCGGCAGGTCGCGGGCGCCGATCGTGCGCCGCGCCCGCGGCGCGTACTCCTCGGCGAAGAACCGGCGGAAGCGCGCGTAGGCGGGCAGCACCTGCGAGGTGATCGTCTGGCGGGCGGCCTGCTGCAGGCGCGCACGCGCCGCCGCATCGAGTGTCTCGGGTATGTGCCGAAACGGCGCGTAGAACGGGGACTCCTCGGCCGACGCGTACTGCTGCGCGTCGATCACCGCCTGGATGCCGGGCAGGATCTCCCCCGGCAGCGTGAAGCCCTCGGCCGCGCCGGCCCGCATGTTGGCGATGTTCTGCGCGAAGTAGTCCGGGATCGCGGCCAGGCGCGCCAGGTAGGCGTCGTAGTCGCGGGCGCTCTTCATCGGCACGCCATCCGCCAGCCGCGTGGCCTCGACGTGGAAGCCCTCGTCGCTGACGAGCGGTATCCGGTAGGCGCGAAACGGCGCGAGCTCGACCCGGTGCGCGAGCACGAACTCCAGCAGGTCGCGGTTGAGGCGGTCCGGCGCCGACAGGCCGCCGCGGTCGATCCGCCGCAGCCGCGCCAGGAACCGGGCGTCGTCGCGTGCCTGGCGCGCGTATTCGGCGGCCGTCGCCACCGGCAGGCGGTCGTTGTAGCGCGACTCCCCCACGGAGGTCGCGAGCAGCGGGTCGGCCTCGAGGTCGGCCTGCCACTGCGCGTCGATCAGACGCTGCAGCTCGCCGTGCGCGGCGGTGGCGCCCATGGCGACCGTCCACGGCACGGCCGCCAGCACGAGGGCCATGAGGGCGAGCACGCGCGACGGCCGGCGCAGGGGCGATCGCGAGGTGGTCATCGGGTCGGTCATGCCGGGGTCCGGTGCGGGGATGGTTCGCGGTGCCCGGCGCGGCAAGCGCCGTGGGTCGATGCAGGGACGTCGCGTCCGGTGCAGGACGCGCCCACGGCCGTCATGTCTGCGAACGCGCGCGGTCCGGGTAGTCTCCCTGCCGGGCGGGAATGACCAGCAGGCGCGTCAGCAGCACGTGCACGAGGCCCGACACCAGCGTGGTCGGCAGCGACGCGGTGAGGAACCGGTAGGGTCCGTGGGACTCGTAGGTCAGCGGGTTGAGCAGGTAGGCGTAGAGCGCGACGCCGACCACCGTCGCGACGATCGCGGCCGGGTTGAACCCGCCCCAGAAGTAGTAGCGGCAGCCGGGTTGCGTCTCGTAGATGGCGCGTATGTCGATCCGCCGGTGACGAAGCACGTAGTAGTCGGCGATCTGGATCCCGCACAGCGGCGCGAAGCAGACGCCGATCAGCGCCAGGATCGTGCCGAAGTGATTGAAGACGAGTTCCGGCACGAATGCCCCGAGGAACGCGACCGGCATGATCGTCACCAGCAGCACGACGAGCCACGGCAGATCGTTGAGCCGGCGGAAGTTGCGCAGGCCGATCGCCGAGGCGTAGATGCCGGCGATGGCGGTACCGAAGTTCGCGGCCGCGACGAAGGAGAGCCCGACGACCGCATAGAGGTGGCCGCCGACGGTGCTGAGCCACGCCGACGGGTCGGAATTCTTGAGAACGAGGATGCCCGCGACTCCGATGAGGCTGAGCAGCGGGACCGGCAGTCCCATGCCCAGCATCACCGGAACGGCGATCCGGCGGCCATCCGGCGCCATCCGGATCAGCGCTCCGATGTAGGCCCACCACGAGAGCAGCGAGGTCACGCCGATCTCCACGCCCGTCGTGTAGTTCCACACCGCGTCGGGCTTGGCGAGCGCGGGCCTGGCGGCGACCAGCTCGGGCCAGCGCTGCGATACGAGCAGGTAGAGCATCCAGAAGCCGACGAACACGTGCGCGACGAGGATGTTGGACAGGTGCGTGACCCCGCTCGCGCCCCACAGCAGCACCAGCAGCACGATTGCGCACGCGATCATCGTCGTGAAGGGCACCAGCTGCAGCGCGCCGACGCCGGCGGGCAACCAGCCGAGCACGCCCAGCAGCTGCGTGAGCGACTTGGCGAAGAAGATCAGCAGCATGGCGTTCCAGCCGATGATCGACAGGAGCTGCATCAGCGCCGGGATCACCCAGCCCCGCGAGCCGAACTGCGGCTTCGTGGACGCCACCGACTCGATGCCGAAGCGGATGCAGGTGGGACCGGCCGCGAGCAGCACCAGCAGCATCCCGATCATGCTGCCGGCGGTGAGCGCCAGGCTGCCCTGGAAGAAGTTGAGGTAGTAGCCCTCGTACTCGCCGATCAGGTAGCACCAGGTGGCGGCGGCCGCCGTGGCGAGGGCGATGCCCAGGCGCCACGGTCCCCAGGTGCGCTCGCGGCGCAGGAGCGGCCAGACCCCGGTGTCGGCGGCGGCTTCGCGTGCTTTGGACATGTCGCGCGCGCCGGCCGTCAGCCGAACCAGCCCCACAGCAGCAACGCCGCCGGCCCGACGACGCCGAGCAGGACGAGCCAAAGCCAGCTGCGCGCGTCGAAATCGGAGCCGGCGTCCGGACCGGCCTCGAGCGCGGCGATGCGGCGCTCGAGCTCGGGGTGGAGCTGCTCGCGGGTCGCGGGCGTGCCGCTTCGGTCGTTCATGGTGCCTGTGCCTGCCTCGGTGCCGGATCAACCGGCTCGCTGCGCACCGCGGACCCGCCGGGCACGAGTCCGGCGTGCGGGTCGACTGTCGCGCCGCGCATCGTACCGGGTAATCCGTGCCGCGGAAAACGGTTCCGGCGGCGATCGCCGGCAGGCGGGCGCCACCGGGGCGGCCCGCTCCGGCGGCCGGCGGCCGCCGATCTTCCCTCCGTGACCGGATCAGCCCCGCGCCGCGCCACCGGTCGCCGTCACGGATGTTGCCGGCCGAGCGTCTCCTTCTTGATGCGCTTCGCGAGCGACCAGAGGTGCACCTCGGTCGGGCCGTCGTATATCCGGAACGCGCGTACCTCGCGGAACACCTGCTCGACGATCGTGTCGCCCGTGACGCCGGTGCCGCCCATCACCTGCACGCAGTTGTCGGCCACGCGGAACAGCGCCTCGGAGACCGCCACCTTGGCCATCGACGATTCCGTCGTGCCCGCGGCGCCGCTGTCGAGCACCCCGGCGCACCAGTCGATCATCAGCCGGCACTGCTGCAGGGCGATCCGGTTCTCCGCGAGCTTGAAGCCCACGCCCTCGTGGTCGACCAGCGGCTTGCCGAAGGCGTGCCGCCGCACGGCGTAGTCGCAGGCGATCTGCTGCGCCCGCTCGCAGGCGCCGAGCCAGCGCATGCAGTGCGTGAGACGCGCGGGCGACAGGCGGACCTGGGCATAGCGGAACCCCTGCCCCACCTCTCCGAGCACGGCGCTCGCGGGGACGCGCAGTCGGTCGATTCGCGAGCTCGGATGCGCGCCCGGCAACGTCGAATCGAGGGTGTCCGGTACGTGCTCGATCCGGATCGCAGGATCGGGGAGATCGACGAGGAACATCGTGGCCGCGTCGCCGGTGCGCGCCATCACGATGCCGACGCGCGCACCGAGCAGGCCGGACGTCAGGCACTTGCGGCCGCTGATGACCCAGTGATCGCCGTCCCGCTCGGCGGCGGTCCTCAGCATCGACGGGTCCGAGCCTGCCCCGTTGTCCTCGGCGGGCTCGGTCATCAGGAACGCCGAGCGCACGCGACCCTCCAGCAGCGGCTGCAGGAAGTGCGCCTTCTGCTCCGCTGTCGCGACCCGGCCCAGCAGGTACATGTTGCCCTCGTCGGGCGCGGCGACGTTGACGGCGACCGGTCCGAGCGGGGAGAAACCGGCGGCCTCGAGCACGATCGCGGTATCACGGTGCGACAGGTGCCTGCCGCCCTGCGGGATGTGCGGTGTCATGACACCGGCGGCGCGCGCCTGACCGCGCATCTCCTCGACCATCTCCGGGGACGGTCCGTGGGCGCCCCAGCGCGAGTCGCGCTCGTAGGGGACCACCACCTCGCGGACGAAGCGCCCCACCCGCTCCGCGATCTCGCGACCCTCCGCCGTCACCGTCTGTTCCGCCATCGGCTTGCTCCCGCAGCACCGCCCATTCTGGCACGACCCCGTGCAGGCGCGTCCGCGCGCACCGGCCCGCGCGAAATCAGCGTCGCGTGCGCCGCCAGCGTATGCCCGCCTCCGGATCGAAGAACCCGACGAGCCCGTCCCCGGCGGCGTAGCCCAGGTGGCCGCGCGCACCGAACACGTCCTCGAGCGAGCGCAGCAGCGCGTAGTGATTGAAGGGGGTGCGGGACTCCGTGCCCGGCGTCAGGAACGGTGACAGCAGCAGCGCCCCGACGCGGTCACCCCCGAAGTCGAGGATGAGCGACGTCGAGTCGTCGTCGCGCTCCTCGTACGGGTAGGGTCCGAGGTTCGGCCCGGGGCGCTGGTTGCAGCAGTGGGCGCCGGCGTAGCGCAGGACGCGGCGGTCGCCATCCGGCGCGGCGGTCCCGTCCCCCTCGTCGAACGTGATGACGAGCAGGCCATCATGGCGGTAGGCGGGCGAGGCGAGGATGCGCGGCACCCAGGTCCGCAGGAAGCCGTCGATCGAGGCCAGCCCGCCAGGCTCGCCCGTGACGCAGGGCGCATCGTGCCCGTCGTGGCACAGGTTCGGCGCGACGAACGCGAAGTCCGGCGTCGTACGCTCCGCCTCGAGGTCGCGTTGCAGTTCCTCGAGCCGCACGACGTGGCTTGCGCAGCGTCCGCTGTCCAGGATCGAGCGGAAGTAGACGAACGGGTTGTGGCGGGCGGCGTACTGGTCCCCGGCCGGCACGCGCGCCGACGGCGGCTCGGCACCCTGCGTCAGATCGGTCCGATTCGCCGGCGGGTGCCCGCAGGTCGCCGCCTCGCGCGCGGGGTCGTTGCCCATGTCTTCGAGGTAGGCCCGCCACGTATGCCCGACCTCCTCGAGCTGATCGGCGATCGTTCGCACGGCCGCCGGGTACACGCAGCCGCGGCCGACCGCCTGGCCATCCTCGTAGCCGGTCACGACGAAATCCGCGTACGTCTCGCAGTCGGCGCGCGTGTCGACGTTGGCGGCCTGCCCGCTCACCATCGCGATGTAGTTGGGCAGGCTGAAGTGCGCCGTGCCGTAATACTCCCGCAGCAGCACGCCCCGGCCGACGAGCGTCCGCGCCAGGAACGGCGCGACGGATCGGCTTCCGAAAGTCGCCTCGAAGTCCTTGTTCTCGAGCACGATCAGGAAGACGTGCCCGACTGGTGGCGGTCCGGCGGTCGCGCCGCCGGCTTGCGCCGTGATCGCCGCGAGCGCGGCGCAGGCAGCGATCGCAGCACGCCGCAGCACAGGCATCGATGGCATATCAGCTCCGGGGATCGGCGGGCACGGGTGCCGGGCACGGCATGGGGCCCAGTACGGGCGGGGCGCCCCGGAGTTGCCACCGGCGCAGCGCGTCCCCGCGCGGGCCACGCAGGCCGGTGAGCGGCGTGGTACTCAGGGGCGCGCGGCGAGCCTGCTGCGCAGGTGGCCCGCGAGTGCAGCGATGGTCGGGAAGTCGAACAACTCCGTCAGGTCGACCTCGCCGGGAAACTCCTGGTCGATCTGCTCGTGGATCTCGATGAGCTTCAGCGAGCTCGCGCCGAGCTCGAACAGGTTGTCGTCCAGGCCGACGCGGCCGCGCTCGAGAACGGCTTCGCAGATGGCCGTCAGCTTCTGCTCGATCGCTCCTGGCGTCGCGCGGTCCACGCGCGTCTGCTGGTCCATTGGGTTTGCCATGTCTCGGTCGCCTCGCAAGAGTGTATGGGAGGCGCTTCGGCACGGCCCGGGCGCCGCCATCGGTCGCGCCCGGGCGGCCGCGGCCCCGCCCGAGGCGAGATATTACCCTCAGGCCGGCGTTCCCGGGACCGTGGCGAGCCGCCGCTCGATCAGGGCCGCTCCGCTTGCCCCGGCGTGGCGCGCGCTGACGGCTGCTTTCCCGGCGGACGGTATACGCCCGCCGCGCGCGCGACGAGGAGGTACTTCTTGAACGTCCGGTTCGTCTCCTCCTCGTGCTCGCTGACCGTCGAGCGGTCCACCGGATCGAAGAAGCACGTGGGGTCCTCGCCCATGTAGTCGCCGCTGTGGTAGTACGCCATGGCCCGGCAGCCGCCGCAGGTGTACTGGTAGCGGCACCGCCCGCAACGGCCCTTCAGGCGCGAGCGATCCGTGATGTCGGCGAACAGCGTGCTCGTCGCGACCAGCTCATCGAGCGGCCGGTCGCGCACGTTGCCGCCGCTGAGTTCGTCGAGCAGCACGGGGCACACGGAGACCTCGCCCTCGGCGTTCACCGCGAGCCAGGAGCCCGCCCAGCAGCCGATGGCCGGGTTCTCGGGCACGGTGTTGTTGCGCACGCCTCCGGACGCCTGCTCGTGGAGCTCCGGCGACAGGAAGAAGGGCGTGTAGCTCACGTAACCGTGCGGATGACGGCGCAATGCAGGATGGAAGTGCCGCTGCAGGTCCTCGCGATCGAAGCCCAGCTCGCCGAAGCACCGCGACCCCGAGCCGCGCGCGACCAGCGGCGAGCGGTTGTACGGGATGTTGTTGCGGACCACGTAGTCGATGGTCCTCTGGAAGCTCTCGGTGTTGAACTTCGCGATCGTGACGACCACGTGCCGGCCCAGCCCGAGCTCGGCGCAGTCCTCCAGCACCTGGATCGAGCGGTCAGAATCCGCGTCACGGCTCAACCGGTTGCTGTCGTCGAGCGCGTTCACACCGACGATGATCTTGGCGCGACCGCCGGTGACGTCGCGGATCCTCTCGAGCCGCTTGCGGGTGAGCGCCTTGCCGTTGCTCAGCACCGAGCACTCGAGTCCGAGCTCGACGCCGAGGCGCAGCAGGTCCATCGCGTCCTTGCGCAGCAGGAACTCTCCGCCGCTCCATCCGACCGTGTGTACGCCGAGGCGGCGCGCCGGCAGCAGAATGCGATCGCGGATCGCCTCGAGCGACAGCTCGCTGCGCACGCGCCGGCGCACCCGGCGCGGGTCATTGCTGCCGGTCATGCAGGAGGTGCAGCGCAGGTTGCAGCGCCGCGTGGCCTCGAAGTAGACGATCTGGAACTGGTTGAGCGCCATGTCCGCCTCGCTCGCACCGCGCGCAGGACCGGCGGCGATCAGGCCTTCTAGACCCGGCCCATCAGGGTGTCAATTTGCGGTCGCCCGGGCTGCCGCTTCGGCAATTGCGGAGGCACCGCGGCGTCAGCGGGTAGATGCGACTGATTGTGCTTCCGCGCCGGGCGGCGATGGCGCCACCGCCTTTGGTCGCCGCGAGCGCGCCTCGCGCAGCCCGGGGCCGGTCTCGGACCCGTTCCGCTCCCGGATTACGACACGACGCGCGCGGCCGCCGCCAGTGCGGCCGTTGCGGCGAGCTTGTGACGCGCCTGCCACGGCGGGCCGGCCTGCCGGCCCAGTGTCGCGAGCCAGTCGTCGAGGCTGAGTCGCGGCAGCGCAGCCGCCGCTGCGCGCGCGACGTGTTCCCGTTCGTACCAGACCGTGGTCCAGCCCCGTTCCTCAGCCGCGGCGGCCAGCGCCTGCCGGTACATGACCGAATCGGCGACGCTCGCCGCGCGGGCATCGGCGATGCAGGCCTCGATGGTCGCCGGTAAAGCCGGACAGGCCCGGATCGCAATGCGCGTGATCGCCCGTGGAACCTCTGCCGACAGCGCCTCGAGGCTCGCCCGGGCACCGGCGAGGGCGCTCTCACGCACTTGCCGGCACAGCGCCACCGCCTGAGGCAGCGACGTGGGCCGCGCCCACGGGCTGGTGAGATAACGCCCGACGGCCCACGAGCCCTCGTGGTGGAAGGGGTGGCTGGGCAGGTCGTGCGTGAGGTCGACGCGCCGGCGATCGAGCAACGCGCCGTCTGCGGACACCGCGACGAGCACCATCGAGTTGCCGTGCTCGACGGCGCCGACGGCCACGCGTTCTGCCCCGCCCCGCTGCTTCGCGGCCATCGCAATCCCCGGACGTTGAGACGGCAGTATAGGCGTGCGCGGTGGCCGCGGCGATCTGCGGGGGCCGGTGCGCGTCTCGCTCTGGGATCGGCCTGAAGTGGGGCCAGGCGCGTGCGTTCGCAGTCCCCGAAAACACCCTGTGCGAGGATTGCCGAGGACGCTCGCCAGGCGTGGCCACCGCGATCGATGCGTCGGTCGATCCCGCGCATCAGTCAGGCCCGCCGGGTCGACCCACACTCGCGGTCAGTACGCGGTCCCGTCCCGGTGGGTCACGCGCCACGTGCCGTCCGGCGCCTGGGTCGCGGCCAGGTCATCGTCCGGATACTCGGCCGAGTCACCGGGCAGCCGGTCGCCGACCTCAAGATAGAGGACGTCGCGGCCGCTGCGGTTCACGAGATGGTGCGCCGATCCCCGGGCGGCGAATCCGGCGCAGGATCCCGGTTGCAGTTCGACCTCCCCGTCGTCGGTGACCAGGGTCGGCGTGCCCTCGACGATGTAGACGAACTCATCCTGGACCGTATGGCGGTGCCGGAGCGCTGACTGCGCACCGGGCTCGAGGCGGGTCAGGTTCACGCCGAAATTCCTGAGCCCGAAGACGTCCCCGAGGCGGCGGCGCTCGCGCCCGGCGACTCGCGCCGCGAACGGCGGCGGATAGATCGTCCTGCGGGGCGCGGCCGCGACGTCGAGTGCCGTCACCCACACTGGTCGCGTGTCCCGGGTCGTCATGCTCTTGCTCCTGTGGTCTCGCGCGTGCGCACGGGGGGTCACTTCTCCGCGACGATCACCTGCGCCTGGATCTTGCCGTCCACCGCCCCAGCGCCGAATCGGTCGGCCAGGGCGGCGCTCGCCCGATCGACGGCCTCGCCGAGCCGTGACGCGTCCCGTGCCTCGATCTCGCCGCGCAGCGGCGTCGCCTCGCAGTACGCGGCAGCCGCTATCCGGGCTGACGCGGCCCGGCTGCGGG
>JAFEDP010000439.1 GCA_018241545.1 Pseudomonadota bacterium | reverse complement strand
CGAGGCCGCGCTCGCCGCCGCCGGACTCGCGCTCGTGGCGCTCGTGGGCGGGCTCGTGTTCACGACCCACGAGGCGCGTCGCGCCGAGCGCGAGCGGGCGCGTGCCGAGCAGCACTTCGCCGAGGTGCGCGCGCTCGCCAACACGCTGATGTTCCGGATCAACGACGCGATCGACGGGCTGCCGGGCGCGACCGGCGCGCAGCAGCAGCTGCTCGCCACCGCGCTCGCCTACCTCGACGGGCTCGCGCGCGACGCGGCCGGCGACCTCGGCCTGCGCGCCGAGCTCGCCGCCGCCTACGCCAAGGTGGCCGCCATCCAGGGCCGAGCCTATCGGCGCAGCCTCGGCGACCCGGCGGTCGCGGTCGCGAGCTACACCAAGGCCATCGACCTGCGTCGCTCGATCGCCGCGGCCCGGCCGGCCGATGCGGCGAACGAGGAGCGCCTCGCCTCGGACCTGCTCGCGCGCAGCCAGCTGCGCCTGCTGACCGGCGACGCGACGGGTGCCGCGGCCGACGTCGGCGAGGCGACCCGGCTCATCGAGGAGGCCCGCGCGCGCCGGCCCGGGGATGCGGCGATCACCTTCGCCGCCGCGGCCGCCTGCTCGGTGCGCACGCTCACCTCGCTCTACACCGGCCGCTGGCCGGTGGCCGAGGCCACTGCGCGCGACTGCATCGCCCATCTCGAGTCGCTGCACGACGCGCAGCCCGACAACCTCGAGATCGCGCGCGCCGTCGGGGTCGCGCACGACCTGCACGGCACGGTGCTGGAGGCGGCGACGCCGCCGGCGCTCGCCGGGTCGCTGGCCGAGCACCGCGCCGCGCTCGCCATCGCCGAGGCGCTGGCGCGCCGCGGTGAGGGGCCGCTCACGACGCTGCAGCGCGACGTGATGGTCTCGCAGGTCAATGCCGGCCTCGCGCTCTTCTGGCTGGGCGACCGGGCGGCGGCCGCGGCCGCCTACCAGCGTGCGCGGGAACTCGGGGTACTGATCAGCCGCGACCCGCGCGACGCCGAGGCGGCGATCAACCTCGCCCATATCGACACGCTGCTCGGCTGGCTCTGGGCGCGCACCGGGCGCGCGGCGGCGGCGCTGCCGCTGCTCGAGGCGGCGCTGCACACGCTCGATGAGCGCACCGCGCGCGGCGCCGGCACGCTGCAGATCACCTTCTGGGCCGGCCAGGCGCGGCTTGCGCAGGGGCTGTGCCACGAGGCGCTCGCCGCCCGGCTCAAGTCCGCCGCCGCGAGCGCGCAGCGCGGCGAGGCGCACGCGGCCTACCGGGACGCGGTCGCCCGCTTCGAGGCAGTGAGCGCGAAGGTGACGCTCGGCGGCACGGACGCCGAGACCATCGCGCTCGCCCGTGCCGGCGCCGCGCGCACCGCGCCGTCCCCCTCTTCCGCCCCGGCCGGCTGATTCGCCGCCGTCGCGCCGCTGAGCCGATCCGCGGCGATTAGCCGCGTCGGTCTGCATCGGCAATCGAGCGCCGCCGCGCCTTGCCGGTCCGCATCCGCCGGGCGGGGCCAGGGACGGCCCCGTCCGGCGTCTTCGCGACGCGAAAGACCGCTTTCGAATTGTCCGTTGCCATGCCGCCACAGTCGCGACCGATGCGCAACGGCACCGCACCATCTGCGAATGTCGCAGTGCAATCGATGCGCGGACGATGCACGTGTGAGCCGGGGACGCGAAAGGGGGCGTCCGACCATTGGCTCCTCAGGAGTGGACCATGACACGCACGAACCGACTGCTGCTTTCCGTCGCCGTCGCAGCCGCCCTGGCCGTCCCGGCCGCCGCACGCGCCGCCGACACCGGCTTCTACGTCGGGGCACTGATCGGCCAGTCGAACTACGACATCACGATCGCCGACGTCCAGCCGGGCGCCGCGATCGACATCAGCGGGCTCACGGGTGGAGTACCCGCGAGCTTCACCGTCGACTCGACCTCGCTCGACAAGCACGGCACGGGCTTCGGGGTGACCGTCGGCTGGCAGCCGATCAAGTACTTCGCCGTAGAGGCCTCGTACCTCGACCTCGGCAAGGCCACGATCGACGCGGCCGGCACGTACCAGTACGGCGATTCCGGCAACATTCCGTACACCGGGCGGCTGGAGTTCAAGTCGCGCGGACCGGCGCTCGCGGTCGTCGGCATCCTGCCGTTCGGCCAGGGCTGGGCGGTCGATGCGCGCGCGGGCGGCTACTACGGCAAGACCGAGTACACGGTCACCATCAGCGATGCGACCACGACCGCGAGCGGCTCCGACTCGAAGAGCAACTCGCACTTCATGGCGGGCGCCGGGGTGTCGTACACGTTCGGCGGGAACTGGCAGGCGCGGCTCGACTACCTGCACTTCAACAAGGTCGGTGACAAGGACATCTACCAGACCAACGTCGACCTGATCGCGGCCGGGATCCGCTACCGGTTCTGAGCGGGCGCCGCGGCCGCGGGCGGGACTCCGCCCGCGGCCGCTCAGCCGGCGCGCCGGCCGGTGAGGCCGAGCCCGGAGCGGCGCAGCTCGGAGATCTCGTCGCGCAGCTTGGCGGCCGCCTCGAACTCGAGGTTGCGCGCGAGCTTCATCATCTCCGCCTCGAGCTTCTTGATGCGCTTCATGACCTGCTCGGGGCTGAGCTCGGCGAGCGCGCCGCCGTCGAGGCGCCGGCCGCGCTCCTCGGCCGAGCGCGCGCCCTCCATGACGTCCTGCACCGCCTTGACGATGCCCACCGGCGTGATGCCGTGCGCGGCGTTGTAGGCCACCTGGCGCGTGCGCCGCCGCGCGGTCTCATCGAGCGCGCGGCGCATCGAGCCCGTGACCGTGTCGGCGTACAGGATCGCGCGGCCGTGCACGTT
>JAFEDP010000438.1 GCA_018241545.1 Pseudomonadota bacterium | reverse complement strand
GGAGTGCGCTGCGCGAGCGGCAGCAGACGCTGACGCAGCAACGCGAACGCCTGCAGGAGCGGCAGAAGCTCCTCGACGGCGAGCGCACGCAAGTCCAGGAGCGCGAGCAGCTGCTGCAGCAGCAGCAGTCTCGGGTCGAGGAACGGCTGCGACTGATGGAGCAGCCGAGCAAGCCAGAAAAGTAGCGTTCGGTGAAGGGTAAAGCAATGCCGACCGGGGGCCCGCTGCATTCAACATGCTGCCGTCGGCCGCGCTGCGGCCGCCGCGCCGCGAGCCGGGGCACATCCTGCGTCGGAGACCTGGCGTGGAGGAACTGGATATGAACAGGCGAATGGCGTCAAACAAGAGCGCTCTGTGGCTCGGGCTCGCTGCCTCGATGCTGGCCTTGCCAGCCGCGGCGGCGACCTTCGTGGTCAACAGCACGGGAGACTCCCGGGACGGCAGTCCAGGCGACGGTGTCTGTGCGGACACTGCGGGTCTATGCACACTGCGGGCAGCGGTCATGGAGGCGAATGCGCTGGCCGGCGCGGACGCAATCGACCTGACTGGGATCAACGATCCGAACAGTCCGATCGTCCTGACGCTCAAAGGCGTCGACGAGAGCTACGTTCCGTCGACCGGCGGCTTTACGGCGGTCGCAACTCATGACGCGTCGATCGGCGACCTCAACCTCACCGACAGCGTGTCCATCGTCGGCGCCGGATCCGGCAAGACCATCGTGCAGTGGGCGATCGCGGACCAGGCGGATGGCAGCGCCGACCGGATCTTCCACGCCGAGGCGGTCGCGACCAACGTGACCGTTTCGATCTCGGGGCTGACCGTGCGCAACGGCCTGACCTCACCGGTCACGAATATCCAGACCAATTCCGACGGCAAGATCTGGCAGTTCAAGCGACACGGCGGTTGCGTCGCGCTCGGCGCGGCGGCGGCCACCAACCTGTTCGACCCGTCCATCACGCACGGCAGCGGCGGCGGCATGGGCGGCACGCATGGCGGCGGCGAGTCCGGTGAGTCGTCGGTCGCGATCGATGCCGTCACGATGTCCGACGTCACCGTCGTCAACTGCATGAGCGGCGCCGACGGCGGCGGCATCTACAACGCCGCACCGCTGACGCTTCGGTCGAGCATCGTGAGTGGCAATACGGCCACATCGAACGGCGGCGGTGTCTACGGCTCGGCGGCGATGACGATTGATCGGACCACGATCGGCGTGATCGCCTCCAACCCAGCGCTCGCGAATCCGAACCGCGCGGAGAACGGCGGCGGCATCTTCGACACCGGGCTCCACACGACCTACATCACCGCGAGCGCACTGGTCGGCAACTACGCGACCGGAGGCGGCGCCCTGTCGGGACGCTCGACTACCATCGACAATATCGAGAACTCGACCGTGGCCGGCAACATCGCGCGCGATACAGCCGGCGGCATCACGACGAACGGTCGCGTGAACCTCAAGAACGTGACCATCGTGGGCAATCAGGTGGTGCCCACCACGACGTCGGAGTCGGCGGTGACTGGCGTCGCCATCAACTCGTTCGGGTCGGGCCAGTTCACTTACGTGAACACGCTGTTCGCGAACAACGTCGTTGTCGGTGCAACGAACCAGCTGTCGAATTGTGGCCGGAGCGGGAGCGCCACAGCGGGAACCTTCCTGACGTCGCTCGGGCACAATCTCGAGGACGGCGACAGCTGCAAGCTCACTGCCGCGGGTGACCTCAAGCTCACAAACCCGCAGCTGCAGCCGCTCGCCGCCAACGGCGGGCCGACGCTGACGATGGCGCTGCCGATGACCAGCCCGGCTGTCGACGCCGGCGATCCGAACGCCTGCCCGAACACGGACCAGCGCGGCCAGCTGCGCCCGGAGGACGGCAACCTCGACGGTCGCTTCGCGTGCGACATCGGGGCGTTCGAGCTGTTCGTGCCGACGGCCGACCTGCGCATCGACTCCATCGCCGCGCCGGACCGCGCGTACGCCACGGATCCGGTGACCATCGCCATCGTTGCGGCGAATGACCAGGCGGCGCGGGCGTCGGCCAGCGACGTCACCATCGCGACCGGCACGCTTCCTTCCGGATTCAACGTCAGCACCGCTTCGGTGAGCGGTCCGGGCGGCGCCGCCACGTGCGCCGTCGCCAACGGTATCGTCAGCTGTCCGGTCGGGACGCTCGCGCCCGGCGAGCTCGCAACCGCCACGATCGTGGGCGCGGGCACGATTCCAGGCACGCTCGCGATCAGCGCCTCGGTGACTGCGAGCGCACCGATCGACCCGAACCCCGCCAATAATGCGGCGACCGTGCACGTGCTGCTGATCGGCAATGCGGACCTGAGCATCACCGGGTCCGGCAGCGACGTCAGCGCCGGCGCGAACACGGACCTTCAGTTCACGGTGGTCAACCACGGTCCGGATGCGGGCCACAACGTGCGCGCCGCCGTGTACCTGCCGCCCGAACTGGCCTTCGTGTCGGCGACGGCGGGCGCGGGCAGCTGCACCTACTCGGCCGCGGACGCGGCAGTGAACTGCGGCCTCGGCACGTTGGCGGCCGGCGCCAGCGTCAGCGGTACCGTGACCGTCACCGCCGCCCTCGTCAGCAACTCGGTGACCGTCCAGTTCGCGGCGGCCAGCGACGAGCGTGACCAGCAGCCTGCAAACGACGCGGCGAGCGCCGCCATCGCGATTGCCGGCTGGAGCGACCTCAGCCTCGACCTGCACCTCGGCCGCACGGCGGTCAGCGTCGGCGAGACGGTGTCCGTCGCACTCACCGTGCACCACCTGAGCGGTACCGACACGAACGCCGTGCAGGCCGTCGTGACACTGCCGGCCGGCGTGACGTTTGACAGCGCCGCGTC
>JAFEDP010000437.1 GCA_018241545.1 Pseudomonadota bacterium | reverse complement strand
ACTGCGGCCCGCGGCGTCGCGAGTGCCGGCGCCGCGCCGGCGACGAGCTCGGCGAGCGCGCGCCCGTCGGCGAGGTTGAGGCCGGCGGAATTCGGACGCTCCGCGCCGAAGATGCGCGCCGGCAGCGGGATGCGCGGATGCGGGACGCTGGCGAGGCCCTCGACGAAGGCGACCGGGTCGGCGGCGATCTCCGCGGCCGGCAGGCGCGCATCGACGATGCGGTTCACGAAGGAGGTGTTGGCACCGTTCTCGAGCAGGCGCCGCACCAGGTACGGCAGCAGGTCCTCGTGCGAGCCGACCGGCGCGTAGACGCGGCAGGCGGCGCCCTCGCGCGCCGGGTCGGTGACGATGCCGTACAGCTCCTCGCCCATGCCGTGCAGGCGCTGGAACTCGAAGTGCCGGTCGCGGCTGCGCGCGAGGTGCAGGATGCTCGCGACCGTGTGCGCATTGTGGGTCGCGAACTGCGGGTAGATCACGTCCGGCGCATCGAGCAGCAGCGCCGCGCACGCGAGGTAGGCGACGTCCGTGCTCTGCTTGCGCGTGTACACCGGGTAGCCGGGCAGCCCGCGCTCCTGTGCGCGCTTGACCTCGCTGTCCCAGTACGCGCCCTTGACGAGGCGCACGTTGAGGCGCCGGCCGGCGCGGCGCGCCGCCGCCACCAGCCAGCGGACCACGTCCGGCGCGCGCTTCTGGTACGCCTGCACCGCGAGCCCGAAGCCCGGCCAGCCGGCGAGCGACGGGGCCTCGAGCACCCGGCCGATCAGCTCGAGCGACAGCTCCAGGCGGTCGGCCTCCTCGGCATCGACCGTGAGCGCGATGCCGGCCGCGGCGGCGCGCTCGGCCAGGAGCACCAGGCGCGGCGCGAGCTCGGCGTGCACGCGCTCGCGCTTGGCGTACTCGTAGCGCGGATGCAGCGCCGACAGCTTCACCGAGATGCTGGGCGCGGCGTCCGGCGCCGCGTCCGGCCGCCGACGCGCGGCGGCGCCGATCGCCGCGATCGCGGCGCTGTAGGCCTCGAGGTAGCGATCTGCGTCGGGCATGGTCAGCGCCGACTCGCCGAGCATGTCGAAGGAGTAGCGATAGCGGGCGTTGGCCCCCTCCTCGGCGCGCTCCAGCGCCTCGGCGATCGTGCGGCCCATCACGAACTGGTGGCCGAGGATCCGCATCGCCTGCCGCAGCGAGGTGCGCACCACCGGCTCGCCGACGCGCGCGACGAGGTTGCGGACGAAGCCCGCGGGGTCGCGCCGCGTGCCGGCGTCGGGCTGCACGATGCGCCCCGTCAGCAGCAGGCCCCAGGTCGAGGCGTTCACGAACAGCGAGCCGCCGTCGGACAGGTGCGAGGCCCAGTCGCCGGCGCGGATCTTGTCGGCGATCAGCCGGTCGGCGGTCACCGCGTCCGGGATGCGCAGCAGAGCCTCGGCGAGGCACATCAGGATCACGCCTTCCTGCGAGGACAGGTCGTACTCGCGCAGGAACGCGTCCATGCCGGTCTTGTCGATGCGCTCGCCGCGCACGGCCTCCACCAGCGCCGCCGCGTGCTCGGTGATCGCGGCACGGTCGCCGGGCTCGAGGCGCGCGAGCGGCAGGAGCTCGCGCAGCACCGTGTCCTCGTCGGCAAGCCACAGCCGGTTGACCGCGGCGAGCCCGTCGGCGGCGGGCGCAGCGCCCGCCTCTCGGATGAATGGCGTCATGGAATCCCCCTCGATGGATCCGTCTACTCTATTGGCCGTAAGCCAGATGTTTCGTCTGATTTGATAGGATTCGGCCGGGTGCTTCCACTGGAGTCGTACCGCCGTGGCCCATCCCCTCGACCGCATCGACCGCCGCCTGCTCGCGCTGCTGCAGGACGACGGCCGCCTCTCGATCGCCGAGCTCGCCCGGCGCGTGCACCTCTCGCCCACGCCCTGCTTCGAGCGCGTGCGCCGCCTGGAGCGCGAGGGCTACATCCGCGGCTATCACGCGGACCTCGACCCGGCGCGCCTCGGCGCCGGCCTGATCGCGTTCGTCGAGGTCCAGCTCGACCGCACGACGCCGGACGTCTTCAACCGCTTCCGCGACGGGGTCACGGAGCTCGCGCCGGTGCAGGAGTGCCACATGGTCGCCGGTGGCTTCGACTACCTGCTCAAGGTGCGCACCGCCGACATGGCGGCCTACCGCCGCTTCCTCGAGGACCTGGCGGCGCTCGCCGGGGTCGAGCAGACGCACACCTACGTCGTGATGGAGGAGGTCAAGTCGACCCGCGCGCTGCCGCTCGAGGATCGATGAGGCCTCAGCGGCGCACGCGCGCCCGATAGTCGGCCAGGATGCGGGCGTGGTCGAACGCGAGCGGCGGCGGCGCCGCCGGGTCGATCACCGCGACGGCACCGGCGTCGTCGCCGGCGCGCGGCTCGCCGCGCGCCTCGCCGACATAGACGATGCCGACCGTGTGGCCGCGCGGGTCGCGCGCCGGGTCCGAGTAGACGCCCAGCAGGCCGGTCAGGCGGACCTCGAGCCCGGTCTCCTCGCGCGCCTCGCGCACCGCGGCGGCCTCGACCGTCTCGCCGACCTCGACGAAGCCGCCGGGCAGCGCCCAGCCGGGCGGCGGGAAGCGGCGCTCGATCAGCACGATCGGGCGGCCGGGGCGGTCGAGGAGCTCGATCACGACGTCGGCCGCCACCGGCGGGGTCGCGGGTCTCGGCATGTCCCGAGTATCCCACGCACATCGCGGCCTTGATACTCGCCGCCTCCGGCCCCACGCTCGCGGCCAGGCGGACACGGGAGCGGATCGACATGGCGGACGGTGCGGTGCGCGCGGTGGACGCGGCTGGGTTCGACGCGGCGGTGCTCGCGCGCTCGGCCGCGGTGCCGGTGGTGGTGGA
>JAFEDP010000436.1 GCA_018241545.1 Pseudomonadota bacterium | reverse complement strand
CCCGCGAGTCGCGGGGCCGGCATGCGGACCTCGCGCGCGAGGCGCTCGGTCAGGAGCTCGCGGTACACCCCCTCCGGTATGCGCGCGATCAGCGGGCGCGCGAGCTCGGCGAGCCGCGCCCGGCCGTCGACGCTACCGAGGTCGACCTCGGCGGCCAGGTGGCGCACCAGGTACTCCGACAGCGGCAGGGCGCCCTCTAGGCGGGCCTCGAAGGCCTCGCGGCCCTCGGCGGCGACCAGCGTGTCGGGGTCGTGGCCCTCGGGCAGGAACAGGAACTTGAGCTGCTTGCCGTCGCGGGCGAACGGCAGGCAGGTCTCGAGCGCGCGCCACGCCGCCTGGCGCCCGGCGCGGTCGCCGTCGAAGGAGAACACGATGTCGTTCGTGACCCGGAACAGGCGCTGCAGGTGCTCGGGGGTGGTCGCGGTGCCGAGGGTGGCGACCGCGTAGTGGATGCCGGACTGCGCGAGGCGCACGACGTCCATGTAGCCCTCGACGACCAGCAGCCGCGGGATGCTGCGCAGCTCCTGACGCACCTCGTAGAGGCCGTAGAGCTCGCGGCCCTTGTGGAACAGCACGGTCTCGGGCGAGTTCAGGTACTTGGGCTCGCCCTGGTCGATGACCCGTCCGCCGAAGCCGACCACGCGCCCGCGCGCATCGCGGATCGGGAACATCACCCGGTCGCGGAAGCGGTCGTAGAAGCCCGGGCCGCTCGATTTCTGCTGGTCGGGGCTGCGCTCGATGACGAGGCCGGCGGCGAGCAGCGCCTGGCGGCCGGCATCGGTCGCGCCGAACTTGCGCAGCACGACGTCCCAGCCGGCGGGCGCGTAGCCGAGGTGGTAGCGCGCCGCGGTCTCGCCGACGAGGCCGCGGCGCTTCAGGTAGTCCTTGGCGCGCTCCGAGTCCCTGAGCGCCTCGCGAAAGTGCGCATCGACCTGGGCGTTCAGCGCGTACAGGTCCTCGAGCTGCCGCTCGCGGGGGTCGGGCCCGGCGCCGCCCTCGCGCGGCACCTCGAGCCCGGCGCGCCCGGCGAGGTCCTCGACCGCGTCCGGGAACGACAGGCGCTCGTGCTCCATCAGGAACGTGAGCGCCGTGCCGTGCGCGCCGCAGCCGAAGCAGTGGTAGAACTGCTTGGCCTGCGAGACGGTGAACGAGGGGGTCTTCTCGCCGTGGAACGGGCAGCAGGCCTTCCATTCGCGGCCCGCCTTCTTGAGCGGCACGCGGGCGCCGATCACCTCGACGATATCGGTGCGGGCGAGCAGCTCGTCGATGAAGGCGCGGGGTATCCGGCCGGCCATGGGGCGGGCCCGCGGGCTCGGTCAGCCGCCGAGCAGCGCCTTGACGCGCGCGCCGACGGCGGCCATGTCGGCTCGGCCGGCGGCCTTGCCCTTGACGATGCCCATGACCTTGCCCATGTCCTTGATCGAGGCGGCGCCGGTCGCGGCGATGGCCTCGCGGATCAGCGCATCGAGCGCCGCGGCGTCGAGCTGCGCCGGCAGGTAGGCGGTCAGGGCGGTGATTTCGGCGCTCTCCTTGGCCACGAGGTCGGCGCGCCCGCCGGCCTCGAACTGCACGACGGATTCCTTGCGCTGCTTGATCATCTTCTCGATGACCGACAGGGTCTGCGCGTCGTCGAGCGTGATGCGCTCGTCGACCTCGCGCTGCTTGATGGCGGCCTGCAGCATGCGGATGAGCCCGAGGCGATCCTTGTCGCCCGAGCGCATCGCCGCCTTCATGTCCTCGGTAATGCGTTCGCGAAGCGTCATCGCGGGGACGGGGCCCGGCTCAGCGCGGCGCGCGCATGCCTTCGCGGGACAGGCGCTTGAGGTGGCGCTTCACCGCGGCCGCCTTCTTGCGCTTACGCTCCTGGGTCGGCTTCTCGTAGAATTCCCGGCGCCTCAGCTCCGTGAGCACACCCGCCTTCTCGCAGGCGCGCTTGAAGCGCCGCAGGGCGGCGTCGAAGTACTCGTTCTCGCGGACACGTACGCTCGGCATTGAGATCGACCTTCCTCGGGTGGGCTGGCCCGACCAAATGCCGAGCGCAGAGCCGGGTAGTTTACGGATGTCCCCCCCGAAAATCAAAACGTTGAGGTCGCGCGGCGGCCGGACGCCTCGGCCGGTGCCCCGGTGAGGGTGCTCGGCCTCGAGACCTCCTGCGACGAGACCGCGGTCGCCGTCTACGACGGCGCCGGCGGGCTCCTCGGGCACCGGGTGTACACCCAGGCCGACCTGCACGAGGTCTGGGGCGGGGTCGTGCCCGAACTGGCCTCCCGGGACCACGTCCGCCGGCTCCTGCCCATGATCCGGGCCACCCTGGCCGAGGCCGGGCTGGCCCCCGGGGCGGTGGAGGGCGTGGCCTACACCGCCGGCCCCGGGCTCATCGGCGCGCTGCTCGTGGGCGCGGCGGTCGGCCGCAGCCTCGCCTATGCCTGGGGGGTGCCCGCGGTCGGCGTCCACCACCTCGAGGGGCACCTGCTCGCGCCGCGTCTCGAGCCCGACCCGCCGCCGTTCCCGTACCTGGCGCTGCTGGTGTCCGGGGGACATACGATGCTGGTCGACGTCGAGGGGGTGGGGCGCTATCGGGTACTCGGCGAGTCGCTCGACGACGCCGCGGGCGAGGCCTTCGACAAGACGGCGAAGCTGCTCGGGCTGCCCTACCCGGGCGGGGCCAAGCTCGCGCGGCTCGCCGAGTCCGGCCGGCCCGGCGCCTATGCCTTCCCGCGGCCGATGCTCGACCGCCCGGGCTTCGACTTCAGCTTCTCCGGTCTCAAGACCGCGGCCCTGCTGGCGCTGCGCGCCGCCGGCCCCGCCGCCCACGCCGACCTCGCCCGCGGCTTCGAGGAGGCGATCGTGGAGACGCTC
>JAFEDP010000435.1 GCA_018241545.1 Pseudomonadota bacterium | reverse complement strand
GGGCGGCGGCGGTCGTGTTCTCGACCGTCTACGTGCACGTGCACTACGCCGTCGACGTGCTCGCCGGCCTCGCGGTCGCCGCCCTCGTGCTCGCGCTGCCGCCCCGCGCTCAGGGCTTGGCAGGCTCCGGGTAGTGGAACGGGTCGGCGGGCTTGGGCTCGCTCGGCACGGGCCGGCGCGGCAGCGGCTCCTCGGCGTTGGCCGCATCGAGCAGCAGCGTCGCCAGGATCACCACCGCCTGGCGCAGGTCGTCGGCGCGCAGGTGGTCGAAGGTGTCGACGTCGGAGTGGTGCACCCGCGTCTCGTAGTCGAGCGGGTCCTGGATGAACTGGAAGGCCGCGAGCCCGATCCGGCTCATCAGCACGTGGTCGGTGCCGCCGGTGGGCTCGGACACCACGGCGCTCACGCCCAGGCTCTCGAACGGCGCCAGCCAGCTGCGCAGCACCGGCGCCGCCGCGAGGTTGTCCTCGGCATACACGCCGCGCACCTTGCCCGAGCCGTTGTCGATGTTGAAGTACGCGGCGAGGTCCGCGTAGCCCTTGAGCGGCGTCACCGGCCAGGTGTCCGCGAGGTAATAGGGACCGAGCACCTCGGCGGCGGCGTCGGTCGAGGGCGGGCGCTGCGCGAGGTGGCGGCGCACGTAGTCGGCCGAGCCCAGCAGGCCCTGCTCCTCGCCGGCCCACAGCGCGAAGCGGATCGTGCGCCGCGGGTGCACGTCGAGGCTCGCGAGCAGCCGCGCCGCCTCGAGCACCACCGCCGAGCCCGCGCCGTTGTCGGCGGCGCCGTCGCCTGCCACCCAGCTGTCGAGGTGCGCGCCCGCCATCACGTAGTCGGCCCGGCCGTCGCGGCCCGGCAGCTCCGCGAACACGTTGCGCGCCTCGGTGTCGTCGTCGACGTAGTGCACGCGGCTGTCAACCTCGAGGCGCACCTCGCCGAGCTTGGCGAGCCGCGCGAGCCGCCGGTAGTCCTCGGCGGCGATCTCGACGCCGGGGAGCTTCGGCGAGTGGCCGACCCGGTAGCTGTAGCCCTCGCCGTGGACCAGGTGGCCGTCGCGCGGCGACATCCGCGCCCAGGCGAGCGCGCCCTCGGCGGCCAGGAACGCGTCGAGCTTGGAGGCGAACAGGCGCTGCTCGATGCGCTTCTGCACCTGCTCGGGGTCGTGGTGCGGGATCGCGTAGGCGTGGTGCCGCGCGAGGTCGGCCTCGCCGAGGCGCTGGAACGGCACCTCGGTCAGGTCGCGGGGCGGCTCGGGCCAGCTGACGAGCACGATCCGGCCGGCGAGCTTGCCGCGCCAGGCGGCGAAGTCCTGCTCGGTGCGCATCGGCGCGACGACGATCGCCGCGGCCAGCGCGCCCGCGGTCGGCGGCGTCCACGCCACCGGGATCGCCCGCAGCGTGAGCGGTCGCGGCGCGACCATGCGCACCGCGGAGGACTCGATCCACCAGCCGCGGCCGAAGTCGAAGCCCTCGGTATGCACGTTCCTGAGTCCAAAGGCCTGCAGGCGCTCCTGCGCCCAGCGCTCGGCGGTGCGCATCGCCGGGGAATTCGTCAGGCGCCCGCCGATCGAGTCGGCGAGGTGCGCGGCGATCTCGACCACCTCGCCGTGGCTGAACTCCGCCTCGGTCAGCCGGTTGACGGTCGCGGCCTCGACCGGCGCGGCGGCGCGCGCAGCGCCGGCGAGCAGCAGGGCGAGGACGGTGAGCGGGACGTGGCGAGCAGGCGCGGGCATGGGGCACTCCGAGGCGCCGGCATCCTGGACGGGCGCGGGGGCCACCCGGGCCGGCGGGCGCGGCAGTGTAAACCGCCGCGCCGCGCACCGCCGCGTCCTTAAGCCACGGGCGGTTCTTCAGCCTCGGCGAGCTGCTCGCTGACGCCGCCGCAGAGCTTGGCGGAGGCGGCGACGCGCGCGCGGGCCGCGGCCGCGGCCGCGAGCTTGCGCTCGTGGATCGTGCTCCACACCGCGTTCGCGGGCGCCGGCGCCGCCGCCGCGGCGCGCGTCCGCGAGCGGTCGAACTTGAAGTCGACGCGCCCCTTGGACTGCGGCCCCCAGTAGCCGACGCGGCCGAGGTCGTAGAAGGTGCGCTGAAAGCCGCTCTTGGCGAAGGCCTTGAGGCAGCCGAGCAGGTAGCGGCGCCGGGCGCGGTCGGTGAGCCACGGGTAGGAGAACAGCGCCTTCTTGAGGTAGAAGCGCCGGTAGTTGTGCATGACCCGGTCGAGCAGCTCCGCGCGGTCCATCGCGTCGGGCTTGATGATCGGCGTCACGAAGTTGTACTTCTCGAAGTCGAACACCTCGACCTTGTCGCCGAGCTCCTCGTAGAGGTCGGTGAACGGCCAGGGCGTGTACATGGCCCAGTTGGCCATGTCCGGGGCCCAGTCGGCCGCCATCCGGTAGGTCTCCTCGAGCGTCTCGCGCGTCTCGTTCTCGAGGCCGACGATGAACTGCGCCTCGGTGACGATGCCGGCCGCGCGCAGGAGCGCGATCGCGCGCCGGTTGTCGGCGATGGTGGTCTCCTTGCGGAAGCGGTCGAGGTTGAGCTGCGCGGCGGCCTCGGTGCCGAGCGAGACGTGCACGAGCCCGGCGCGCCGGTACAACGGCAGCAGCGCCTCGTCGCGCAGCACGTCCGTGACGCGCGTGTTGATGCCCCACAGGATGCCGAGGTCGCGCCGGATCAGCTCCTCACAGAAGGCCACGAACTTCTTGCGGTGGATCGTCGGCTCCTCGTCGGCGAGGATGAAGAAGCCGACGCCGTGGTCGCGCATGAGCGTCTCGATCTCGTCGACCACCGCCACCGGGTCGCGCACCCGGTAGTCGCGCCAGAACTTCCACTGGCTGCAGAAGCTGCAGGTGAACGGGCAGCCGCGCGCGAAGTTCGGGATCGCGACCCGCACCCCCAGCGGGATGTACACGTAGCTCTG
>JAFEDP010000434.1 GCA_018241545.1 Pseudomonadota bacterium | reverse complement strand
GAGGTGGCGCTCGGACGCTGGGTGCTAGGCCTCGACTGGCCGAGGATCGTGGCGGACTACGACCTGCCGAACGGCGGCTTCATGGGGCCAGCGCTTGCGGTGATGCTCTTCGTGCCGCTGCTCGCGGACCGCATGCGCCGGGGTGCCGGACGTTGAGCGCGCGCGCCCGCCGACGGGGATGCGTCGCGCACCCGGGTCCCGGCCGTGCGGTGACGTCCGCATGATCGTGCACCCGAAGCCCGCCCGGCTGCTGGCGGCACTCGGGACGTCGGTGCTGGCGGGCGCAGCGACGGCGCTCCTGGTCGGCGTCGTGCTGCCCTACCTGTACGTGGCGGCGACGTCCGGAGTCGGGGCCGGCTTCGGTGATGTGATGATGTACCTCCTGATGGTGACCCTGCCCGTCGGCGGCGTCACCGGCGCCGTCCTGGCGCTGGCCCTGATCCCGTACTGGTACGCGCGCTTCAGTCCGCCCGATCCCTCCGCCAACGACGGCGCCTGACGCTCGCCGGGTCCGAGGTCGCGCAGCCCCGCCGCCCCTCGCGATCGGCGCGGCGCTCTCCTATCCTCATCCGCCGGGGAGGCGCCGCGCGACCCGACGGGCTCCGCGCCCGCGCGGTCGCCGACCCGCGACGTCCCGCCCACTCGCCGTCACTGCACGGTGCGCGGCGCGGGCCGCGTTCCGCCACTGGGTCCATCCAGGAGGTACTCGATGCGCATCGGTCTCGCGACGGCGACCCTCTTGTTGTCTGGCGCCTGGACGCAGGCGGCGGCCGACCCGGCGGCAGAGGTCCGGACCGCCTTTGCCACGTTCGTGGCGGCGCAGAACGCCCACGACCTCGGCGCGGTGGCGAAGTTGCTGCGAGAGGGACCGGAGTTCGTCTGGGTGACCCGGGGCACCGCCATCTGGGGCCGGGACAAGGCCCTGGAGCGCTTCGCGGCGCTCTACGCGGGCACGTGGGAGCTGAAGGCGGACCCCGCCGAGGCGCGCGTCGTCCTGCTCGCCCCCTCGGTCGCGCAACTCATCGCGCCGGTCCGCTTCCGGATCGGTCCGCCGGGGCAGCCGGCGAGCGAGCTGGAGTTCGTGATGACGCAGGCCTGGGTCCGCGAGGGCGACACCTGGCGCGTCGGCAGCCTGCTGCCGATCCCGGTGCCGCCGGCCCCCGCGCCGCCGCCGGCGAAGCCCTAGCGCCGCCCGGCGGGGGAGGCGGGCGACCCCGGCACCGAGGCGAGGTCAGTGGGTCGTGGCGCTCACCGGCTGCCAGCGGTCGATGAAGTCGAGGGCGACGTCGATGCAGCGCGGCACGACGCCCGCGACCGCGGGGCTGAGCTCGAGTCCCCAGTCGACCAGCGCCGGCTCGACGCCGATCAGCACCCGCTGCGGCGGCAGCTGGCCGCCCTCGCGGGCGCCGGCGATGAGCGCGGCGAGTCGCCGGCCGTGCAGGCCGCAGCCGCCGCCGTCGACGAAGCGGTCGAACGCCTCGCCCTCGCGGACCGACACCTCGCCCGGCTGGCCGCCGGCCTGGACCGCGTCGATGACGATCAGCCCCTCGGCGCCGCGCAGCGCCGGCAGCAGCGGGAAGCTGAGCGTGCCGGCGTCGAGGATGGTCACCCCGTCGCGGCCGCCGGCGCGGCCCGCCAGGCGTTGGGCCGCGTGCACCCCGACGCCGTCGTCGGCGAGCAGGGGGTTGCCGATGCCGATCACAAGCACGCGCGCCACGGGGGCCTCCGCCGGCCACGCTGCGGCCCGGGGGCTGCCGGCGCATCGTGGCAACCCCCTAGCCGGCCGGCCCGGCTCCGCGTCCCGCGGTTGCACTGCGGAAACTGCCGACCCCCGTCCCCGGGTCGCGGCGGGCGCCGGTGCGTTAAGCTCGGGACCTCGATCACCCCGCGCCCGCAGGACGGGTCTGCCACGGAGCCACTTCATGGATAGAACCACGCATCCCGCGGGCGAGCCGTCCGCGGCCGAGCTCGGCGGTCCGGGCTTCGGGGCGGCGCTGCGCCGCGCCGCGCTCGCGACGCGCCCGAAGTTCTTCACCGCCTCGGTGCTGCCGGTGCTCGTCGGCTCGGCCTGGGCCGGCGTCGCCTACCGCCACTTCGACGGCCTCTACTTCGCGCTCGCGGTGCTCGCCACCGTGCTCGCGCATGCCGCCACCAACGTCTACAACGACGTCGCCGACGACCTCAACGGCACCGACCCCGCCAACGTGCTGCGCATCTACCCGTACACGGGCGGCTCGCGCTTCATCCAGAACGGCGTGATGTCGCGCGCGGCGATGCTGCGCTTCGCCTACGGCCTCGCCGCCGCGGCCTTCGTCGCCGGCCTCGTGCTCGCCTACCTGCGCGGGCCGGGCGTGATCGGCCTGGGGCTCCTCGGGCTCGCGCTCGGCTACTTCTACTCCAAGCCCGGCGTGCAGCTCTCGGGCCGCGGCTCCGGCGAGCTCGCCTGCGCGATCGGCCTCGGCGCGCTGCCGGCGGCCGGCGCCGTCTGGCTGCAGGCCGGCACCGTCGACCCGGGCGCCTGGCTGCTCGCGCTGATCGTCAGCGTGTGGGTGGCGCTGATCCTGCTGATCAACGAGGTGCCGGACTCCGCGGCCGACGCCGCGAGCGGCAAGCGCACGCTCGCGGTGCGCCTCGGCATCGGCGGCACGCGCATCCTCTACCAGCTGCTGACGCTGGTGGCGCTGGTCGCGGGCGTCGCGCTCGTGGTGCGCCACGACCTGCCGCGCTGGGCGCTCGCGCCGGCGCTGCTGTTCGCGGCCGGCGGGTTCAAGGCCTCGAGCGGCATCTCGCTCGACCCGGCGCGGCGCGAGGGCCTCAAGAAGAGCATCGAGCTCACGCTCGCGATCCACGCGCTCGGCTCGGTCGCGCTGGTCGTGGCCTGCCTGCTGCGCTGACCGCCGCGGCCCGCATCGGCGCCGCGGCG
>JAFEDP010000433.1 GCA_018241545.1 Pseudomonadota bacterium | reverse complement strand
CGGGCGGAGGCCGCGTAGACGATGCCGTTCAGCGAGATCACGGCCACCTCGGAGGTGCCGCCGCCGATGTCCAGCACCATCGAGCCGCGCGGCTCCTGCACCGGCAGACCGGCGCCGACCGCCGCCGCCATCGGCTCGTCGATCAGGAACACGCTGCGCGCGCCGGCGCCCTCGGCCGACTCCTTGATCGCGCGCCGCTCCACCTGGGTCGAGCCGTAAGGCACGCACACGAGCACCCGCGGGCTGGGCCGCAGGAAGCGGTTGCCGTGCACCTTGTTGATGAAGTACTGCAGCATCTTCTCGGTGTAGGTGAAGTCGGCGATGACGCCGTCCTTCATGGGCCGTACCGCGGTGATGTGGCCCGGCGTGCGGCCGAGCATGTTCTTGGCCTCGGCGCCGACGGCGACGATGGTCTTGCCGCCGCGCGAGGGCTCGTCGCGCACGGCCACCACCGACGGCTCGTTTAGCACGATGCCCTTGCCGCGGACGTAGATCAGCGTGTTGGCGGTGCCGAGGTCGATGGAGACGTCGTTGGAGAAATAGCCGCGAAGGCTCTTGAACATGGGTACTCGGTCGGTGATGGGACGGGTCGGCCTAGCGGGCCGGCGCGACCCAACATAAGGCCGCGACGGGAATTTCGGTAATCTATCAACGAGGACGACAATTCACAAGGCGACGTGTATGATTGATAAGGAAATTTTGCACCGCAACCGACCGCATCCGCCATGAGCCTCACCCGCAGGGACGTCGAGGGAATAGCCCGCCTCGCGCGTCTGGAAATCACCGAGGGCGAGCTGCCCGTCTACGTCGACAGCCTCTCGAAGATCCTGTCGTTCGTCGAGCAGCTCAATGCCGCCGAGACCCAGTCCGTCGAGCCGATGGCCCACCCGCTCGCGGGCGAGGTGCAGCGGCTGCGCGGCGACGCCGTCACCGAGAGCGACGCGCACGAGAAGTACCAGCGCAATGCGCCGCAGGTGGCGGGCGCGCTCTACGTCGTGCCCCGGGTGATCGAGTGAGCCTGCACACCCGCTCGGTCGCCGAACTCGCGGCCGGGTTGCGCAACAAGGAGTTCTCCGCGGTCGAGCTCGCGCGCCACTTCCTGGCGCGCATCCGGGCCTCCAACCCGGCGCTCAACGCCTTCGTGACGGTCACCGAGGAGCGCGCGCTCGCCGACGCCGCGCGCGCCGACGCCGACCGCGCCGCCGGCCGCGCCGGGCCGCTGACCGGCGTGCCGGTCGCGCACAAGGACATCTTCTGCACCGACGGCATCAAGACCAGCTGCGGCTCGCGGATGCTCGACAACTTCGTCGCGCCGTACGACGCCACCGTGGTCGAGCGGCTGGCCGCGGCCGGCACCGTGCTGCTCGGCAAGACCAACATGGACGAGTTCGCGATGGGCTCGTCGAACGAGACGAGCTTCTACGGTCCGGTCCGCAACCCGTGGGACCTCGACAAGGTGCCGGGCGGGTCCTCGGGCGGCTCGGCCGCGGCGGTCGCCGCCCGGCTGGTCCCGGCGGCGACCGGCACCGACACCGGCGGCTCGATCCGCCAGCCGGCGGCACTGGTCGGCATCTCGGGCATCAAGCCGACGTACGGGCGCGTGTCGCGCTACGGCATGGTGGCCTTCGCCTCGAGCCTCGACCAGGGCGGCGTGATGGCGCCATCCGCGGCCGACTGCGCGCTGCTGCTCGGCGCCATGGCCGGCTTCGATCCGCGCGACTCCACTTCGGTGAACGTGCCGGTCCCGGACTACGCGGCCGGGCTGAAGACCTCGCTCAAGGGCCTGCGCGTCGGCGTGCTCAAGGAGTTCTTCGCCGCCGGGCTCGACGGCGCGACCGGGGCGCTGGTCGAGGGCGCGATCGCGCAGCTGCGGGCGCAGGGCGCCGAGGTGCGCGAGGTCAGCTGCCCGAACCTGCCGCTGTCGGTGCCGACCTACTACGTGGTGGCGCCCGCCGAGTGCTCCTCGAACCTGTCGCGCTTCGACGGGGTGCGCTTCGGTCACCGCTGCAGCGAGCCGCGCGACCTGATGGACCTGTACCGCCGCTCGCGCGGCGAAGGCTTCGGCGCTGAGGTCAAGCGCCGCATCATGACCGGCACCTACGTGCTGTCGGCGGGCTACTACGACGCCTACTACCTCAAGGCGCAGAAGGTCCGCAGCCTGATCACCGCCGACTTCCAGCGCGCCTTCGCCGAGGTCGACGTGCTCGCCGGGCCGACCTCGCCGACGCCGGCGTTCGCGATCGGCGCCAAAGTGGACGACCCGATCACGATGTACCTCAACGACATCTACACGATCGGGGCGAACCTCGCCGGCCTGCCGGCCATCTCGGTGCCCTGCGGCTTCGTCGGCGGCCTGCCGGTCGGGCTGCAGCTCATCGGTCCGCACTTCGGCGAGGAGCGGCTGCTCGGGACCGCGCACGCGTTCCAGTGCGAAACGGACTTCCACCGCCGCGTACCGGCGGCCTACGCGTGAGGGCCCGCGCATGAACCAGGCCATCCGCGAGGGCTGGGAGGTCGTGATCGGCCTCGAGATCCACGCCCAGCTCGCCACCCGCTCGAAGATCTTCTCCGGCTCGGCCACCGCCTTCGGTGCCGCGCCGAACACCCAGGCGAGCCTCGTCGACCTCGGCTACCCGGGCACGCTGCCGGTGCTGAACGCCGACGCAGTGCGCATGGCGGTCAAGTTCGGCCTGGCCACCGGCGCGACGATCGCGCCGCGCTCGATCTTCGCCCGCAAGAACTACTTCTACCCGGACCTGCCGAAGGGCTACCAGATCAGCCAGTACGAGCGTCCGGTCGTCGAGGACGGCTCGCTCGAGATCGTGCTCGACGACGGCACGAGGAAGACGATCGGCATCACCCGGGCGCACCTCGAGGAGGACGCCGGCAAGTCGCTGCACGAGGGGCTCGGCAACGCCAGCGGCATCGACCTCAAC
>JAFEDP010000432.1 GCA_018241545.1 Pseudomonadota bacterium | reverse complement strand
GGCACGCAGGGCATGGCCGGTGGCCAGGCCATCGACCTCGGCGCGGTCGGACGGGTGCTGTCCACCGCCGAGGTCGAGGAGATGCACCGGCGCAAGACCGGCGCGCTGATCGGCGCCAGCGTCGGGCTGGCCGTGGCCCTCGCGCCGGGACTTAAGGACGAGGCGCGCGCCGCGCTGGCACGCTTCGCGGCGGCCCTCGGGCTCGCGTTCCAGATCGTCGACGACATCCTGGACGTCGAGGGCGACCCGGCGCTGCTCGGCAAGGCGGTGCACGCGGACGAGGCGCGCCACAAGCCCACCTACCCGGCGGCGGCCGGCATGCCCGCGGCCCGCGCCCGGGCGGCCGCCCTGCACGCCGAGGCCCGCGCCGCGATCGCGCCGCTCGGCGCCGATGCCGACATGCTGCGCTGGCTCGCCGCCTACATCGTCGAACGCAGCTCCTGAGGGGCCCGGCCGCGCTCGGCCGGCCGGCCGGTTGGGGGTAAACTGATCGGATGGCCGTCCTCGACCCCTACCCGCACCTGGCCCGCGCGGCGACGCCCGCGGCGCTGCGCGCCGTGCCCGAGGCGGACCTGCCGGCGCTGGCCGACGAGCTGCGCCGCTTCCTGATCGACACCGTCAGCCAGATGGGCGGGCACTTCGCCGCGGGGCTCGGCACGGTGGAGCTCACGCTCGCCCTTCATTATGTGTACGACACCCCGTACGACCGCATCGTCTGGGACGTCGGCCACCAGGCCTACCCGCACAAGGTGCTCACCGGGCGCGCCGAGCGCCTGCACACGATCAAGCAGACCGGCGGCCTCGCGCCGTTCCCGAGCCGCCCGGAGAGCGAGTACGACACCTTCGGCGTCGGCCATTCCTCGACCTCGATCTCGGCGGCGCTCGGCATGGCGATCACCGAGCGCCTCGCCAAGGGCGCGCGCGCCCCGGGCGCGCGGCGCCACGTCGCCGTGATCGGCGACGGCGCGATGACCGCCGGCCTCGCCTTCGAGGCCCTGAACCACGCCGGCAGCCTCGACGTCGATCTCCTGGTCGTGCTCAACGACAACGACATGTCGATCTCGGAGAACGTCGGGGCGCTGTCGAACTACTTCGCGCGGGTGCTGTCCGGGCGGCTGTACTCCGGGCTCAAGGAGGGCAGCAAGAAGGTGCTGCGGCGCATGCCGGCCGCGTGGGAGCTCGCGCGCCGCTCGGAGGAGCACGTCAAGGGCATGGTGCTGCCGGGCACGATGTTCGAGGAGATGGGCTTCAACTACATCGGCCCGATCGACGGCCACGACGTGCTGGGGCTCGTGCGCGCGCTCAGGAACCTGCGCGGCTTCCACGGCCCGCAGTTCCTGCACGTCGTCACCCGCAAGGGCAAGGGCTACGCGCCCGCCGAGGCCGACCCGATCAAGTGGCACGGCCCGGGACCGTTCGACGCCGAGAAGGGCGAGATCTTCAAGGACAAGGCGGCCGGCCCCGTCTACACGCAGGTCTTCGGGCAGTGGCTGTGCGACATGGCCGAGCGCGACCCGCGCATCGTCGGCATCACGCCCGCGATGCGCGAGGGCTCGGGGCTCGTGGAGTTCTCGCGGCGCTTCCCCGACCGCTACTTCGACGTCGGCATCGCCGAGCAGCACGCGGTGACGCTCGCCGCCGGCATGGCCTGCGAGGGCTACCGCCCGGTGGTGGCCATCTACTCCTCGTTCCTGCAGCGCGCCTACGACCAGCTGATCCACGACGTCGCGCTGCAGAACCTGCCGGTGACCTTTGCACTGGACAGGGCCGGCCTCGTCGGTGGCGACGGCGCCACGCACCAGGGCGCCTACGACCTGTCGTTCCTGCGCTGCGTGCCGAACCTGACGATCATGGCCCCGGCGGACGAGAACGAGTGCCGCCAGATGCTGTACACGGCCGTCAGCCTCGACGGCCCGGCCGCGGTCCGCTACCCGCGCGGCCAGGGCCCCGGGGTCGCGCCGGCGGCCGAGCTCACGGCCCTGCCGGTCGGCCGCGCCGAGGTGCGGCGCGAGGGCCGCTCGGGCCTTGCAATCTTCGCCTTCGGCACCATGGTGAGCGCCGTGGCGCCGACCGCGGAGCGCCTCGACGCCACACTCGTCAACATGCGCTTCGTGAAGCCGCTCGACGAGGAAATGCTCGCGCGGGTCGCCGACCGCCACGAGCACCTGGTGACGATCGAGGAGAACGCGGTTGCGGGCGGCGCCGGCGCGGCGGTGCTGGAGTTCCTGAACGCGCGCGGCTACTGCCGGCCGCTGCTGCAGCTCGGGATCCCGGACCGCTTCATCGAGCACGGCAGCCGCGCCGACAACCTGGCGGCCGCCGGGCTCGACGCCGCGGGACTCGCGCTCGCGGTCGAGCGGTGGTGGCAGCCACGCCAGCGTCGCGCCTGAGCTCGGCGGCGGCGCGGCCGCCCGGCATACTGGATTGAACGCGCGCCGCAGGGCGGCGCGAAGGAACCTCCGATGGACACGCCCGTGAGCACCGACAGCCCGACGCACGCCAAGGCCCCGATCGAGGACGTGCAGAGCCGCGCCGACACGCGCCGCATCCCGATCGACAAGGTCGGCGTCAAGGACATCTTCCACCCGGTGCGCGTCAAGGACCGCTCGGGCGGCGAGCAGCACACGGTCGCCAACTTCAACATGTACGTGTACCTGCCCCACAACTTCAAGGGCACGCACATGTCGCGCTTCGTCGAGATCCTGCACATGAACGAGCGCGAGCTGTCGGTCGACTCGTTCCGCGCGATGCTGCGCGAAATGGTCACGCGCCTCGACGCCGAGACCGGCCACATCGAGATGACCTTCCCCTACTTCGTCATGAAGAAGGCGCCGGTGTCCGGGGTCAAGAGCCTGCTCGACTACCGAGCGACGCTGGTCGGGGAGATCTCGCGCGAGCGCACCGACACCTGGATCAAGGTGGTGGTGCCGGTCACGAGCCT
>JAFEDP010000431.1 GCA_018241545.1 Pseudomonadota bacterium | reverse complement strand
GTAGCGCATGCAGAGCGCGTCCAGGCTGTTGCGCTGGCCGGGATGCAGCTGGCGCGCGAGCGCGAGGGTGTCCTGGATCGTGCACAGGTCGGTCAGCAGCCGCTGCGGCGGCGGCAGGCGCCCGAACTCGTGGTCGATGAAGCCGACGTCGAAGGGCGCGTTGTGGATGATGAGCTCGGCGCCGGCGATGAACGCGACGAACTCCTCGGCGACCTCGGCGAAGCGCGGTTGCGTGCTCAGGAACTCGCGGGACAGTCCGTGCACCGCCTGGGCGCCGGCGTCGATCTCGCGCTCGGGGTTCAGGTAGCGCTGGAACGTGCGCCCCGTGGGGCGGCGGTTGACGAGTTCGACGCAGCCGATCTCGATGATCCGGTGCCCCTGGGCGGGCTCGAGGCCGGTGGTCTCGGTGTCGAGGATGATCTGGCGCATGGTCGCTCGCGAAGCCGCGCAGAGCTTACGGCCGTCGCGGCCCCGGCGCCAGCCTCAGGGCAGCTCGTCGATGCCGCGGTTGGCGAGCGCGTCGGCGCGCTCGTTGCCGTCGTGGCCGGAGTGGCCGCGCACCCAGTGCCACTCGACGTCGTGGCCGGCCGCGAGCGCGTCGAGCTGCTGCCACAGGTCCTGGTTCTTGACCGGCTTCTTGTCGGCGGTCTTCCAGCCGCGCCGCTTCCACTGCGGCAGCCACTCGCGGATGCCGTTGCGGACGTACTGCGAGTCGGTGTAGAGCGCGACCGTGCAGCGGCGCTTCAGGGCCTCGAGCCCGCGGATCGCGGCCGTGAGCTCCATGCGGTTGTTGGTGGTGGTCGCCTCCCCGCCCCACAGCTCCTTCTCGCGGCCGGCGGCGACGAGCAGCACGCCCCAGCCTCCGGGACCCGGGTTGCCGCGGCAGGCGCCGTCGGTGTAGATCTCGACGCGCTCGGTCACGGGGACTCCACCACGGGGGCCAGCACCCGCACCGGGCGGCGGCGCGGGCGGATCGGGGTCAGGGTGTAGACGCGCTTGCGCGCCTTCATCAGGTACGCGTTGCCGGTGCGCCCGTCGAGGTGCCGCCCGAAGCGCTCCATGCCGCGCGCGAGCGTGCCGCGCGCGAGCGCCTCCACCGGCAGCACGTGCACGAAGCGGCGCACCGCGAGCACGTCGAAGCCGAGGAGCCGGAGCCAGTCGCGCAGCCGCCCGCGCGACAGCAGGTGGGCGCGCCCGGGCGGGAAGCCGCGTCGCGCGAAGTAGTGGCGCACGGCCCAGGCGCTGACCGGCTCGAGGCCCAAGATCAGCACGTGGCCCTCGCCGACCAGCACCCGCTCGACCTCGCGCAGCACCTCGTGCGGGTCGGGCTCGAACTCGAGCGTGTGCGGCAGGATCACGGCGTCGACCGACTGCGACTGCAGCGCGAGCGCCGACGGGTGGCAGAGGAGGTCGCCGCGGCTGCCGGGGTCGGCGACGAGCCCGGCGCGCGTGGTGCGCGCGAGCGGCAGGAAGGCGTCCGGCGGGCCCCAGCGGCCGACCTGGATGCAGGTCGTGCCGAACACGTCCTCGAGCGCCGCCTTAAGCTGCTCGCGCTCGGCCGCGATGAGGCGGCGGCCGAACGGGCCCCGCCACCAGGCGTCGAGTGGCACCTCGGGCGTGGCGGCGGCGGGGCTCGCTGACATGCGCGGAGGATACCGGCCCGACCGACCCCGGGCCACCGGAAAAACGCTAGCAATCCGAGTGAGTTACGGGTTAAATACGAGCCGCTTTGCAGGTTCGGGACAGCCGTTCCGGACGCCCCGGCCCGAGAGGGGCCCCGATGCGAGGACAACCGCTGCCGATGGGAGCTGCGCCGAATCCACAGCCCGCCGCGAGCCTCGCGGTCACCCGCTTGCCGGCGTTCGACGACAACTACCTGTGGCTGATCCACGGCACGGGCGCCGCCGCCTCCGAGGTCGCGGCGGTGGACCCGGGTGACCCGCAGGTGATCGCCGATGCCCTCGCCGCCCGCGGTCTCGCGCTGCGCGCGATCCTCGTGACCCACCACCACGGCGACCACGTCGGCGGGGTGGAGTCGCTCGCCGGGCGCTTCGGCGTGCCGGTCTACGGTCCCGCCGGCGAGGACATCCCGGCCCGCACGGTGGCGCTCCAGGAGGGCGATGCGGTGGAGCTGCCCGCCCTCGGGCTCTCCTTCACCGTGCTCGACGTGCCGGGCCACACCGCCGGGCACATCGCCTACGTGGGCCACGGCGCCGTGTTCTGCGGCGACACGCTGTTCTCGGCCGGCTGCGGCAGGCTCTTCGAGGGCACGCCGGCGCAGATGCTCTCATCGCTCGACAAGCTCGCCGCGCTCCCGCCCGAGACGCGCGTCTACTGCGCCCACGAGTACACCGCCTCGAACGTGCGCTTCGCGCGCGCGGTCGAGCCCGGCAACGGCGCGCTCGCCGCCTACGAGGCGGAGGTCGCGGCGCTCAGGGCCCGCCACGAGGCCACCGTGCCCTCGACGATCGGGCTCGAGAGCCGCATCAACCCGTTCCTGCGCACGCGCCTCGCGGCCGTGCGCGCGAGCGCCGCCACCCACGCCGGCCGCCCGCTCGCGGGCGACGCCGACGCCTTCGCCGTGGTGCGCGAGTGGAAGAACGGGTTCCGCGGATGAGCCGCGCCACCGGGCTCCGGCTGGGGATCCTTGCCGCGCTCGCGGCGCTCACGCTCCTCGCCGCCTGCGCAAGCACGCCGCCCGCGGACGGGACGCGCGACTACGGCATGGTGGCCGGCACGCGCGCGACCCACGGCGAGGCGCCGCCGCCCGCCCCCGCCCCGGAGCCCGAGCCGCCGGCGACCAGCGCGCCCTCGGTCGAGTCGCTGGTGTCCTTCCCGGTGCCGCCCGAGCCGCCCGGCCCGCAGGCCGAGCTCGGCAACATCTTCGACCGCATCCGCTTGGGCTACCGCCTGCCCGACGTCGCCGACCGCTCGGTCGCGAGC
>JAFEDP010000430.1 GCA_018241545.1 Pseudomonadota bacterium | reverse complement strand
CGGGCCGAGCTGCTGGCCGCCGCGGCCCGCGGGCTCGCGGCGCCGGGCGGCGCGCAGTCGCGCGAGTTCGCGCAGTTCCGCGAGCGCGAGGCCCACTGGCTCGGCGACTACGCGCTCTTCACCGCGATCCAGGCGCGCGAGTCCGGCCGGCCGTGGTGGCAGTGGCCGGACGAGCTGCGCCGCCGCGGCCCGGGGGCGCTCGCCGCCGCGCGACGCGCGCTCGGCGCGTCGATCACCGAGATCGAGGCCGGCCAGTACCTGTTCCACAGCCAGTGGCACGCGCTGCGTGCCTACGCCGCTGCGCGCGGCGTGCGGCTGTTCGGCGACATCCCGATCTACCTGGCCCCGGACAGCGTCGAGGTCTGGGCGAACCCGGAGCTGTTCCAGCTCGACGCCGCGGGCCTGCCGACCGCGGTCGCCGGCGTGCCGCCCGACTACTTCTCGGTGGATGGCCAGCGCTGGGGCAACCCGCTGTACCGCTGGGAGGCGCACGAGGCGTCGGGCTTCGCGTGGTGGCTCGAGCGCCTGCGCTCGCAGTTCGAGCTCTTCGACCTCGTGCGCATCGACCACTTCCGCGGCCTCGAGGCCTACTGGGCGGTGCCGGCGAGCGCCCCGACCGCCGCCACCGGCGACTGGCGCCGCGCGCCCGGCGAGGCGCTGCTGCGGCGCGCGCGCGAGACCTTCGGCGGGCTCGAGGTGGTGGCCGAGGACCTCGGGGTGATCACGCCGGAGGTCGAGCGGCTGCGCGACGGCTTCGGGCTGCCGGGCATGCGCATCGCGCAGTTTGGCTTCGACGGCGACCAGCGCAACGTGCACGTGCTGCACAACTGGACCGCTCGCTCGGTCGGCTACACCGGCACGCACGACAACGACACCACCGCCGGCTGGTACGCGCAGCTCGAGCCGACCGCGCGCCAGCTGGTCGCCGACTACCTCGGCTGCCCGCCGCCGGAGGCGGTCGGCGGGCTGGTGCGCGGCGTGCTTGCCTCGGTGGCGCAGCTCGCGGTGGTGCCGATGCAGGACCTGCTCGGCCTCGGCACCGCGGCGCGCATGAACCTGCCCGGCACGATCGAGGGCAACTGGACCTGGCGCTTCGAGTGGGCCGACGTGCCCGCCGACCTCGCCGCGCACTGCGTGCGCTGGAACCGCCTGTATGGGCGTGCCTGAGCGCCGCCGCCCGGTGCGTGCGCTCGCGCTGCTCGCGCTGCTCGCGCTGCTCGCGGCGCTTAGCGGCTGCGCGGCGCTCGCGCCGCACTTCGAGCGCCCGCGGCTCGCGGTCGTGAGCGTCGAGGTCCGCGACTTCTCGCTGGCCGAGCAGCACTTGCGCGTGCGCCTGCGGGTGCAGAACCCCAACGACCGGGCGCTGCCCGTGCGCGGCATCGACTACACGCTGCGGCTCGAGGGCGACGACTTCGGCCACGGCGCATCGGTATCGGCGTTCAGCGTGCCGCCGCGCGGCGAGGCCGACTTCGAGGTGCTGATGACGACCAACCTCGCGGCCTCGCTGTGGAAGGTGCTGCCGCGGCTCAAGGACGGCGCGCCGGTCAGCTACCAGCTGGCGGGCACCGTGACCACCGACCTGATCTTCCTGCGCAGCGTCCCGTTCGACGAGCACGGCAGCTTCCAGCTGCACTGAGGCCCGCGCGCGCTCAGCGTGGCCCGCGCACCGTCAGCAGTTCCTCGCAGAACGCGCCGTAGCGCCCGGCCGGGTCCACGAAGTGGATCTCGAGGATCCAGTGGCGCGGGCGGCCGTCGGCGAGCGGCGCGTCGAGCGCCACCGGGTTTCCGTGCTCGATCACGAGCCGTGCGCCGACCGGGCGCTCGTGCGGGAACTGGTCGACCGGGTGGCCGGCGCTGGCGGCGCCGAAGCGCCAGCCGGCGCCGGCGGCGAGACCGGCCACGTAGTCGTAGAGTTCGCCGGCCGTGAGGCCCGGCCGCGCCTCGTAGAGGGCCTGCCCGGCGCTGAACGCCCGGCCGATGTCCGCGACCAGGCGCTGCTTCGCCGCATCGCCGCCGACGACGTACGAGCGGCCGAGGTCCGCCTCCCAGCCGGCGAACACCGGGCCGAGGTCCACGAACACGAGGTCGTCCTCCGCGATCGCGCGGTCCGGGCCGTCGTCGTGGTAGGTGAGCACCGTGTTCGCCCCGCAGCGCACGATGCGCCGGTGCCAGTGGCGGCTCACGCCGTGGCGCTCGCGGGCCAGCGCGAAGATCGCCGCGCTGAGCTCGGATTCGCGCAGGCCCGGCCGGATCAGGCCGCGCGCCACGACGTCCTCGAACAGCGCCTCGGCGCGGCGCTGCGCCTGCCACAGCGCCGCCTCGCGCGGGCCGGGCGCGCTCACGCCGCGCGCACCCGGAGCGTCTCGCCGATCGTGTCGAGCAGGTGGCGCAGGTGGTCGTAGTCCGGGTGGCGCAGCCGCAGCCACGCGTTCGCCATGTAGCCGGCCTCGACCGGCTGCGTCGGCGTCCCGGGCGGCGGCAGGTGCGAGGCGACGATCCACTCGCCGCAGCCGGCCCACACCCGGTCGGCGCCCTCGTAGCCGACGATGCGACCATCGCGGTCGGGCCGCAGCGCGATCATGCCGCCCGCGTAGCGCCGCGTCGGCGTGGTGGACGGGCGCCCGTGCACGATCGCCGTGCCCCACTCGCGGTAGATGTCGAACTCGTTGGCGGCCGCGTACACGTCCCACTGGCCGACGCCCGGCGGCCGGCAGCCGATCTCGGAGAACTTGAGTCCCTTCGGCCCGAAGAACCACTCCATGTGGGTCGCCGACGTGCCGATGCCGAGCACCTCGATGACCCGCCGCGCGAGCGCGCGCACCTCGGCGTAGCCCGGCGCGTCGAGGCGGTTGGTGGCGACGATCTGCGGCGAGATCCAGCGCTCGCGCATCGCGACCAGCACGCCCGGGTAGTAGTGCGAGATGAACTCGTGCGCGACCCGGCCGCCGA
>JAFEDP010000042.1 GCA_018241545.1 Pseudomonadota bacterium | reverse complement strand
CGGACGCTGACCGGCTGCGGCCGCTCGAGGTCGTGGCCGAGTACGACAAGACGATCATGGACGAGCTCGACCTGATGCGCGAGGCGGCCAACGCGGCGCAGCTGAAGCGCAACTTTGCCGGCTCGCCGCTGCTGTACGTGCCGGAGGTGCACTTCGACCTGTGCCGCACCGACGTGCTGGTGATGGAGCGGATCCGCGGCGTGCAGATCAGCGACATCGCGCGCCTGCGCGAGCTCAAGGTCGACATCAGGAAGCTCGCCGAGAACGGCGTGGAGATCTTCTTCACGCAGATGCTGCGGCACAACTTCTTCCATGCCGACATGCACCCCGGCAACATCTTCGTGTTCGCCGACGACCCGGCCAACCCGCGCTACGCCGCGGTCGACTTCGGCATCGTCGGCACGCTGGAGTCGCGCGATCTCGAGTACCTGGCCGGCAACTTCCTGGCGTTCTTCGACCGCGACTACCGTCGCATCGCCGAGCTGCACGTCGAGTCCGGCTGGGTGCCGCCCGGCACGCGCATCGACGAGCTCGAGACCGCGGTGCGCACCGTGTGCGAGCCGATCTTCCAGAAGCCGCTCTCGGAGATCTCCTTCGGCGTGGTGCTGCTGCGCCTGTTTGAGACGGCGCGACGCTTCCGCATGTCGGTGCAGCCGCAGCTGGTGCTGCTGCAGAAGACGCTCCTGAACATCGAGGGGCTCGGCCGCCAGCTGTACCCCGAGCTCGACCTATGGAAGACCGCGCAGCCGCTGCTGCGCCGCTGGTACCGCGAGCGCATCAGCCCGCGCACGCTGGCGCGCGAGGCGCGCCGCCACCTGCCGGAGGTGGTCGAGACGCTGCGCGCGGCGCCGCCGCTGCTGCGCCGCCTGGTGCGTGAGGCGGGCGAGCGGCGCTCGCTACTGCCCGAATCGCCGCGCGACGAGCGACTGCTCGCGGAGCTGCGCGAGGGCGCGCGCCGGCGCGACCGCACGATCGTCGCAGCCACGGTGCTCGCGAGCGGCGCGGTGTGGCTCGCGCTCGGCGCCGAGCCGGTCCTGGTCGGGCTGCTCGCGGTTGCGGGCGCTATCGGCTATCTGATCGCGCGGCGCTGAGCCGCCGCGCGGCGCCGGTCACGGCGCTGTCATCTCCCGTTGGCACAGTGCCGCGCGCGCCGGCCCGGCGCACGTCGCAGCCACCGGGGAACCCCACCATGACACTGAAGACGCTCCTGCGCCCGCTCTCGGTCTCGCTCGCGCTCGGCGCCGCGCTCGCGCCGGCGGCGCACGCCGAGCAGGTCGAGCACGACCGCCACGCCCGCCACGTGATCGTGATCTCGGTCGACGGCCTCCACCAGTCAGACCTCGACGCCTACGTCACCGGCCACCCGCAGTCCACGCTCGCACGCCTGGTCGGCGAGGGCGCCTCGTACGCGCAGGCGCGCACGCCCTTCCCCTCCGACTCCTTCCCCGGCCTCACGGCGATCGTCACCGGCGCCCACCCGCGCACTGCCGGCATCTACTACGACGACACCTGGAACCGCGCACTGCTGCCGGCGGGGACCACGAGCTGCGCCGGCGTCGCGCCCGGCGTCGAGGTGACCTACTTCGAGCAGCTGGACCGCGACCTCAACTCCATCGACGCCGGCGAGGGCGTCGGCGACCTGTCGAGCCCCGCTGCGATCCGGCAGAACGTCTACCGGATGTCGAAGCAGGCGCGCGACGGCATCGATGCCACGCAGCTGCCGGTGGACCCGGTCACCTGCCGGCCCGTGTACCCGCACGAGTACCTGCGCGTGAACACGATCTTCGAGGTCGCGCGGGCGCACGGGCTGCACACGGCCTGGTCCGACAAGCACCTGGCCTACGACCTCGTCAACGGTCCGTCGGGCGCCGGCGTCGACGACCTGTTCGCACCGGAGATCAACAGCCTCGTTCCCGGCGGCGGCGGCGACGACTGGACCAAGGACAACTTCAACACGCAGTTCTACGACGCGCTCAAGGTCCAGGCCGTCCTTAACTGGGCGCACGGGCTCGATCACGACGGCACGCCGAACGCGGCCGGGGCACCGGCGATCTACGGCATGAACTTCCAGACCGTGTCGACGGCGCAGAAGCTCAACGTGTCGCACTACGCGGGTGACGGCGGGGCCAAGGGCCTCGGCGGCTACGGCGCGGGCGGCACGGTCGCGGGCCCGGTGCTCGCGGGCGCGCTCGACTTCGTCGATGGTCAGCTCGGGCGCATCGTCGCGGCCGTCGACCCGCGCGACACGGTTGTCGTGGTCTCGGCCAAGCACGGCCAGTCGCCGCTCGACCGCGGGCAGCTGCGGCTGATCGACGATGGCGAGGTCATCGGCGCGCTCAACGACGCGTGGGCGAAGGCCCACCCGGCGGCGAGCGGGCCGCTGGTGCTGTTCGGCATGGACGACGACGGCATGCTGCTGTGGCTCGCGGACCGCTCGGCAGCGGCCGCCGCCTTCGCGAAGTCGTTCCTGTGGGGCTACGCGCCGCTCAAGGTGGGCGGGTCGGACGCCGCCGGCCACTTCGTCGACCTGAGCGGCACGGTGCAGCACGCGGGTCTCCGCCGCGTCTTCGCGGGATCCGAGGCGGCTGAGCTGATCGGCGTGCCGCCCGCCGACGAGCGCGTGCCCGACGTGATCGGCATCGCGCAGGTGGGCGTCGTGTACTCGAACCCGACCAAGATCAAGAAGATCGCCGAGCACGGCGGCGACGCGCGCCCGGACCGCCACGTGCCGATCGTCGTGTGGGGCGCGGGCGTGCACCACGTGCGCATCGAGGCGCCGGTGGAGACGGCGCAGATCGCCCCGTCGGTGCTCGAGGCGCTCGGGCTGCCGACGCGCGAGCTCGAGGGCGTGCGCCGCGAGCACACGGCGCCGCTGCCCGGCCTGCGCTGAGAGTCTCTGGGCCGGCGGGCGCGCGCCCGCCGGCCGCGGGGATCAGTGCCGGTGCTGGTCGAACCAGCCCTGCACGTAGAGCATCTTCGCGACGTGGTGGCTCGGGAAGCGTGTGATGCCGTGCGGCTCGCCCGGCACCCGCACCAGCACGCTCTCGACGCCGCGCAGCTTGAGCGCCGCGTAGAACTGCTCGGCCTCGGTGATCGGCGTGCGGTAGTCCTCCTCGCCGGTCATCAGCAGCGCCGGCGTGTGCACCTTCTCGACGTAGGTGCTGAGCGAGAGTGCCTGGTACTGCTCGGCGTTCTTCCACGGGTCGCCCGACAGCCAGTAGTAGCCGGTCCACGGGATGTCGCTGGTCAGCACGAAGCTGTTCCAGTTGATCACCGGATACAGGATGGCCGCGGCGCGGTAGCGATCGGTGTGCTCGATGACCCAGCTGGTCAGCACGCCGCCGCCGCTGCCGCCGGTGACGAAGAGGTTCGAGGCATCGACGAAGCCCTTCTTGAGCACCGCGTCGACGCCGCTGTCGAGGTCGTAGAAGTCATCGCCCGGGTAGGCATGATGGATCAGCCCGGCGAATTCCTGCCCGTAGCTCGTGCTGCCGCGCGGGTTGGCGTAGAGCACCAGGTAGCCGGCCGACGCCCACGACTGCTTCTCGATGTCGAAGCGGTCGCCGTAGTTGGCGAACGGGCCGCCGTGGATCTCGAGGATCAGCGGGTACTTCTTCGCCGGGTCGAAGTCCGGCGGCTTGACGAGCCAGCCCTCGATGGTGCGGCCGTCCTTCGAGGAGGCCCAGGTCAGCGGCTCGACGACGCCCGGCCGCTTCTGCTGCAGCAGCTCCGCGTTGACGGCGGTCAGCACGCGCGTCGCGGTGCCCTTCGCGAGCGCCACGTCGCCCGGCAGCGCGCCGTTGCCGTAGGTGTAGGCGATCGCGCCGGAGCGCGACACCGAGAACGAGGTGCCGAAGCCGTAGCTGCTGGTGCCGGTCGAGAGGTGGTCGGCGACGCGGCGGAAGCGCCCGTCGCGCGAGACGAAGCCCACCTTGGTGTCGCCGTGGTCGGTGTACTCGAAGTACACGCCGCTGCCGTCGGCCGCCCACACCGGTGCGCCGACGTCGCGGTCGAGCGTCGGCGTCAGCACGCGCACCCCGCTGCCGTCGCGGTTCATCAGGTAGAGCTTCGTCACCTGGTACGCCAGGTGCTCGTCGTCGTAGCCGGTGTAGGCGATGTGGCGGCCGTCCGGCGACACCGCCGGCGACTCGTCCGGTCCCTGGCGCGTCGTCAATGCGCGCGCCGCGCCGTCCGCGACCGAGAACTCCCACAGGTCGGTGCCGCGCGGCTGGCTCTGGTAGTCGGCGCGGCGGTTGACCGAGGCGATCAGGTAGCGGCCGTCGGGCGTCCAGGCCGGCCGAACCTCCGACATCGCCCAGCCGCCGTTGGGGAAGTCGCCGGTCGTGACCTGGCGCGGCGCACCGCCGTCGGCCGAGACCACGAAGATCTGGCGGTAGCCCGGCGGCAGGTAGCCGAGATGGTCGAAGCGGTAGACGAGCTGGTCGTAGATCTTCGCCGGCGGCGACCACTTGGCGCCCTCGGGCGGGGCCGGCAGCTCGGCGAGCCGCGGCTCGTGTCCGCGCACCAGCGCCGTGAAGGCGATCGTGCGGCCGTCCGGGGACCAGCTGATCGAGTGCGGCGGCTCGGTGCCGTGGGTGAGCTGGGCCATGCGCCCGCTGTCGGGCCACAGCACCATGAGCTGCGCCTGGCCGTCCACCTCGCCGACGAAGGCGATCCGGGTCCCGTCCGGTGACCAGCGCGGCTCCACGTCGCTACGCCGCCCGGTGGTGAGCGCACGCTGGCCGCTGCCGTCGGCGGCGACGATCCACAGGTTCGTGTAGCGGCGGTCCGTCATGACGTCGGCGAACTGGCGCACGTACGCGACGTGGCGCCCGTCCGGCGAGATCTGCGGGTCGGAGACGATCTGCACGGCGAACTCGTCGCTCGCGCTGATCCGGTCCGGCCGCGCAGCTGCGGCCGGCTCGCCCGCAGCGGCGGCGAGCGCCGCCGCCAGCAGGCACAGGCCGATCCATAGGCGCTGTAGGGTATTCACGGGGCATGCCTCCGCATGGGCTACGGGTTGAAGTCCGGTATGACCGGATGGTAGTCGGGCGCCGGCGGCCGGGTCAGCTTCGGCGGCGGCGACTTGGCGAGCAGCTCGAGCGCGACCGCGATGCCGCGCTCGAGCTGCGGGTCGCCGCCGCTGCGCATCTGCGCCGGGTCCTGCTCGACCTCGATGTCCGGCGGGATGCCGATGTTCTCGACCTCCCACTCGCCGTGCGTGCCGTAGAGGGCCCAGCGCGGCGCGGTGATGGTTCCGCCGTCGATCAGCGGCGGGTAGCCGCTGATCCCGACCAGCCCACCCCAGGTGCGCACGCCGACCAGCGGGCCGAGCCCGGCCTTGCGGAACAGCCACGGCAGCGCGTCGCCGCCCGAGCCCGACATCTGGTTGATCAGCATGACCTTCGGCCCGAAGATCGCCGCGGCCGGCTCCACCACGTCCTCGCCCTCGCGCGACCAGTTGGCCAGCTGCGGCGTGCGGCCGAGCTGCTCGACGATGAAGTCGGCGATTTGGCCGCCATGGTTGAAGCGCTCGTCGACGATCACGGCCTGCTTGCCGACCTGCGCGTAGTAGTAGCGGTTGAAGTTGGCGAAGCCGCCGGTCGCGGTGTCGGGCACATACACGTACGCGATGCGCCCGCCGCTGCGTTCGTCGACCAGCCGGCGGTTGGCCTCCATCCACGACAGCAGGCGCAGCGACGCCTCGTCCGCCACCGGCACGACCGTGACGTTGCGCGCGCCCTTGCCGTCCGCGCTCGGTCCGACGCGCAGCGTGGTCTGCTTGCCGGCCAGCCCCTCGAAGTAGCGGTACACGTCGCCGTCGGCATCGACCGGCCGGCCGTTGACCGCCAGCAGGAACTCCCCGGCGGCGACGTTGACGCCGGGCTGCGTCAGCGGCGCCACGGTCCTGGGGTTCCAGTTCTCCCCGGCCAGCACGCGTGCGAACTGCACGTGCCCGTCCACCGCGCGGTAGTCGGCGCCGAGCAGGCCGACGCTGACCGGCGAGGCGGGCGGCGTCCGCGGGCCGTGTATGAACGTGTGGCCGAGCGTCAGGTGCCCGGTCATCTCCTGGAACAGCGCGTCGAGGTCCTCGCGGCTGCCGAGGCCGTCGAGGAACGGCGCGTAGGCGCGCTCGGCCCTCGCGAGGTCGAGGCCGTGGTAGTGCGGGTCGTAGAGGAAGTCGCGCTCGATGCGCCACGCCTCGTGGTACATCTGGCGCCACTCCGCCGGCGGGTCGACGCGCACGCTGACGTCCTCGAGCTTGAGCGCGCCCTCGCCGTCCTTGGGCTCCTTGTCGCTCGCGACGATGAACCAGCGCTTCTTGAGCGCGTACATCATGTGGCTGCCGTCGGCGCTGACCGTGAAGCTGCCGGGATCGGTGGCCTTGAGGACGCGCTCGACCTTGCGGGACTTCAGGTCGAAGCGCGACACCTCCTGCGCGTAGACCGAGTCGTCGCCGTCGAGCTCCTCCTCGTCGGCGAGCGCCGTGCGTTCGGCGACCGCGTACAGCACGCCCTCGGCGCCGGCCTCGAGCGCCGTGTAGCGCGCTCGTGGCAGCGGCAGCGCGACGATGCGCTGGTCGAGGGCGTCGAAATCGATGCGCACCGGCGCCGGGGGCTTGGGCTTGGCGCCGGCCGGCGCCGGCGCGGCGCCGGGGGCCGCGGCGCCCTCGGCCGGGGCCGCGCCCTCCTCGTCGCTCTCCGGCGCCACCGGCGAGGGCAGCTCGCGCGTCAGCACGAGCGCGTAGACGCTGCGCACGATCGGGCGGCCGTCGCTGCTCATGTCGAGCCAGCCGGCGGCGAGGCCGTCGTTGGTGCCGGCGATGAAGTAGAGCGCCTTGCCGCCGCGGTCGAAGTGCGGCGACAGCACGTCGCTGCGCCCGTCGGTGAGCGCGTGCGACCGGTGTTCGGCGAGCGAGTAGACGAAGGCCGCGTGCCGGTGGTTCGGCATCTGCTTGGTGTAGACGAGCCAGCGGCTGTCCGGCGACCACGCCGGATCCAGCCGGTAGGCCGGGCTGTCGAAGCGGTCGGTGTCGACGCGCACGGGCACCGGGTGGTCGAGGTCGACGACCCACAGGTTCAGCCGCTTGTCGGTGTAGGCGATCTTCTTGCTGTCCGGCGACCAGTGCGGGCCGTAGAAGAACGACGGCGGCTCGCCGAGCGCCACCTTGCGCACGGGGCCGAGGCCGTCGGGCGCGGCGAGGTGCAGCGCGTACTCGCCGGATTCGTCCGAGAACCACGCCACCAACTTGCCGTCCGGCGACCAGGCCGGGTCGCGGTCGGCGACGCCCGGGCTCTGCGTCAGGTTGCGCGCGTCGCCCTTCTCAGCCGGCACCGACAGGATCTCGCCGTGCACCTCGAGCAGGGCGCGCTTGCCGGTCGGCGACAACGCCGCGTGCAGCACCGGCTGGGTCGCGAGCTTCTCGAAGTGCGGCCGCACTGCGTCGCGCTCCGCCGGCAGCGTCACGCTCACGGTGCGCGCGGCGCCGCTCGCCGGGTCGTAGACGTGCAGCGACCCGAACTGGCTGTAGACGATCGCGTCGGGACCGGCGGACGCCGACACCAGATCCGGGCCGCGCGGGTTCGGAACCACCTCGCGAGTCTCGTGGCTGCGCGTGTCATAGGCGTACAACGTCACCGGCCCGCCGCGGTCGGACAGGAAGTAGACGCGCTCGCCGAGCCAGGCCGGGCTGCGGTCGTTGGAGTTCTCGCGCGGCACCTTTTCGATCGAGGAGTCGGCGAGCTGCGCGAGCCACACGCGCGAGGTCTGGCCGCCGCGGTACTTCTTCCAGGCCGGCTGCCACTGCTGGAACGGCACGTACGCGAGGCGCGTGCCGTCGGGGCTGTAGGCCGCCTCGTGGCCCGAGGGCAGCGGCAGCGGCGTCGGGAACCCGCCGGCAGCCGGCACCGTGTAGAACTGCTGCAGGTCGCGGAAGGTCGCGCGCGGCGAGCGGAACAGCACGTTCCTGCCGTCCGGCGTCCAGCCGAGCGCCACGTCCGGCCCCGGGTGGTAGGTCAGGCGGCGCGGCTGGCCGCCCTCCGCCGGCACCACGTAGACATCGGCGTTGCCATCGTAGGTCGCGGTGAACGCGATCTGGCTGCCGTCGGGCGAGTAGATCGGGCCGCTGCACTCGCGCTGGCCCGTCACCAGGCGCCGGGCCTCGCCACCGCCACGGGCCACAGTCCAGATCTCGCCGCCGTAGTCGAAGGCGATCGACGTGCGGCTCAACGAGGGATGCTGCAGCAGCAGCGGGCCGGTGCGCGCCCCGGCGGCGGGCGCGGCGAGGGCGATGGACAGCAGGACCGGAACCAGCAGGCGCATGATGTTCCCCCTCATCCTTAACAGGGCGGCGGTGGACGGCCGCCGACCCCGGTCGGCGGCGAGTGCCGGACCTTATCAGGCCGAGAGCTTAGGTGGCATCCGGGCGCCGGCGGCGCGCTCGAACGCACGCCCGACCTGCAGCAGCAGTCCGTCCTGGTCGCGCCGTCCGACCAGCACGATCCCGACCGGGAGCCCGCGGATCTGCCCGCCCGGCACCGCGAGGCTCGGGTAGCCGGCGATCGCGGCGGCCGAGGCGATGGCCGACCAGCCGCCGTCGCCACGGCGGTCGCCCCAGACCTCGTCGATACGGTCGGCCGGGCCATTCCCCGGCGCGAGCAGGAGCTCCACGCCCTCGCTCGCCAGCAGCGCCGCGAGCCCGTCGCGGTCGGCGCAGCGCGCGAGCGTCGCGAGGGCCTGCTGGTAGGCCGAATCGGTCAGCGGCCCGCGCGCCTCGGCGAGCTCGAAGATCTCCTGGCCGAAGACCGGCAGCTCCTCGGCCGCATGCGCCCGGTTGAAGGCGATGAGGTCGGCGAGCGTGCGCGAGGGCACCTGCGCCGGATCGAGCGTCGCCAGGTAGTCGTTGAGCGAGGCCTTGAACTCGTACAGCAGCGCCTCGAACTCCGGCTCGTCCATCTCGGCGAACGCCGCCGGCGGCTTGAGGTCGACCAGCACCGCACCCTCGCGCTCGAACACCCGGCGGGCCTCCGCGTAGAGGCGCGGCGCCTCGGGGTGCGAGCCCTTCGCCACCGGCATCACGCCGATGCGCACGCCGCGCAGGCGGAACGCCTCGAGGTCCTGCCCGTGCGCGCCGAAGCCGAGCGGCCGCTCGGCCATGGCCGCCGCCAGCAGCGCGACGTCGGCCACCGTCCGTCCCATAGGCCCGGCGGTGTCCTGGCGCGGCGAGATCGGCACGACGCCGGTGCCGCTGACGAGGCCCTTGGTCGGCTTGAGCCCGACGAGGCCGTTGACCGAGGACGGCGACAGGATCGAGCCGTTGGTTTCGGTGCCGATCGCCGCCGCGCACAGGCTCGCGGCGGCGGCCGCGCCCGAGCCCGAGCTCGAGCCCGAGGGGTTGCGGTCGCTCGCGTAGGCGTTGCCGGTCTGGCCGCCGAGCCCGCTCCAGCCGCTACAGGAGTGCGTGGAACGGAAGTTCGCCCATTCGCTCAGGTTGGTCTTGCCGAGCACGACGGCCCCCGCCGCCCGCAGCCGCGCGGCGAGCGGCGCGTCGGCCGGCCGGAACGAACGCGCGAGCGCCAGCGAGCCGGCCGTGGTGGCCATGTGGTCGGACGTCTCGACGTTGTCCTTGATCAGGATCGGGATCCCGTGCAGCGGGCCCCGCAGGCGGCCGGCACGGCGCTCGGCGTCGAGGGCCCGCGCCGCCGCCGCGGCCCCGGGGTTGAGCGTCAGCACCGAGCGCAGGCGCGGCCCGGCCTGGTCGTAGCGGCGGATGCGCTCCTGGTAGGCCGCGACCAGTCGCTCGGAGCTCAGCGTGCCGGCGCCGAGCTGCTGCTGCAGGGCGGCGATCGACTGCTCGGCCGGGTCGAAGTCCGCCGCGCGCGCCGGCGTGGGTGCCGCGTCGGCGAGCGGCAGCGCCCCGACCGCCTGAATGAAGGTCCTGCGATCCATAACTCCCCCGTGTGCATGTGACGCGTGAGCCGCGCTCATCCGCGGCTCGCGGGCTGTTGCGCCGGCGCACTTAAGGAACCGCGGCATCCACTCGCGGTACCCACGGCAGCGCCGGCGGGACCCGACTGTCCCGTACAACGCGAGCGTGGACAAGCTGCGGTGCTTTGTTAATCTAGTTAACTAAAGGCGCTTAGTCCATTACTACAACAGACGCCACGGGAGGAACACGTATGTCGAAGGCAAGGCCTCAGCCCCGTCTCGTGCAGCGCACGCTGCTCGCCGTCCCGATGCTGGCGGCATCGCTCGCCGCAGCCGCCGCCGAGGAACAGGGCCCGACCAAGGACACGTCCGGCAAGGAAACCCTCCAGGAGGTGGTGGTCACGGGCTCGCGCATCGCGCGGCCGGACCTCGAGCGCCTCGAACCGACGACCGTGATCTCCGCGCAGACGATCGACGACCGCGGCTATGCCGACATCGGCCAGGCGCTGTCGTCGATGCCGGGCTTCGGCATCCCGACCAACGCCTCCAACGTGCAGTCCTCGACCGGCATCGGCCAGAGCTTCGTCGACCTGTTCTCGCTCGGCTCGCAGCGCACCCTGACGCTGGTCAACGGACGGCGCTTCGTGTCCTCGAACTCGCCGGCCTTCGGCGGCATCGCCGCGCCGGGCGGCCAGGTCGACCTCAACACGATCCCGACCAAGCTGATCGACCGCGTCGAGACCGTGTCGGTGGGCGGCGCGCCGATCTACGGCGCGGACGCGATCTCCGGCACCGTCAACATCATCCTCAAGCACGACTTCCAGGGCGCGGACGTCGACGTGCAGTTCGGCCGCTCGGGCTACCACGACGCCGACCAGCGGCGCGTGCGCGGCCTGTTTGGCACCAACTTCGCCGACAACCGCGGCAACGTCACGGTGGTCGGCGAGTTCTCCAAGGACGACGGCCTGATCGGCACGCAGCGCCCCGTCTACGCCGCTGACCTCGCCTTCGGCAAGCCGCTGTATGCGAGCAAGTTCACCAACGTGCTGTACGGCCAGAGCACGGTGACGGCGATCAACTACGGCGGCGTGCCGCTGGTCGACGACTTCTTCTTCGCGCCCGGCATCGGCCTCAGCCCGACGGCCTTCGGCGTCACCGACCCGAGCACCGGAGCGCTGCTGGCGTTCGGCAACGCCGCCACGAGCGGCAGCAACCTCGTGCCGTACAACCTCGGCACGCAGTTCTTCAACAACCCGGTGTTCTCGAGCGGCGGCGACGGCGAGCGCCTGTCGCAGACCACCAACCTGCTGTCGCCGCTCGAGCGCATCAACGTCGACACGCTCGGCAGCTTCCAGCTGACCGACCGGACGCGGCTGTTCGCCGAGGGCTGGTTCTCGGAGACCCACGCCGAGAACCTGATCGCGCAGCCGCAGTACAACACGTTCTTCTTCGGCTCGGCCGGCCAGCCGCAGGGCAACCTCGTCGTCAGCCTCAACAACCCGTTCCTGCCGGCCGCGTCGCGGGCCGCGATCCAGCAGGCGCTGCTCAACTACCAGGCGGCGCTGGCCGCGAGCGGCGGCACGCCCTTCGACCCGAACTGGTCGCCCAACCAGTTCTACCTGGCGCGCGCCAGCATGGACCTCGAGAGCAACCTCGCCACCGCCAACCAGGTGCTGGCGCGCGGCGTGCTCGGCGCGGAGGGCAAGTTCGACATCGGCTGGCGCAGCTTCAACTGGGAGATCTCGGGCAACTACGGCCGGTCGCGCTACACCGCCGACCAGCCGTCGATCGTCTGGCAGAACATGCAGAACGCGCTGGACGCGGTGGTCGACCCGTCGACCGGCCAGATCGTCTGCGCCGGCACGCTCAACGGCACGCTGGTCAATGCCCCGACCTCGACGGTGTCGAGCACCTGCTCGCCGCTCAACATCTTCGGCGCCGGCTCGCCGAGCCAGGCGGCGCGCGACTACATCACGCACCACGCGGTCGCGACCTCGGTCACGACGCAGCGCGACTTCGTGGCGACCATCGGCGGCGACGTCGCCAAGCTCCCGGCCGGCGAGGTCAAGGTCTCGCTGGGCTACGAGAACCGCCGCGAGTCGGCGGAGTTCGATCCCGACTCGTTCTACGCCAACGCGCTCGGCACCGGCGCCGCGATCCTCGGCATCGCCGGCGCCTACCACACCAACGAAGTGTTCGGCGAGCTGCTGGTGCCGCTGGCTTCCCCGGCGCAGGACATCGTGCTGCTGCACTCGCTGCAGCTCGAGGGCGCGATCCGCCGCGTCGACAACTCGATCGCCGGCACCTCGAACACCTGGACGGCCGGCCTACGCTGGTCGCCGGTGCAGGACGCGCAGTTCCGCGGCAACAAGACGCGCTCGATCCGCGCGCCGGCCATCACCGAGCTGTTCCTGCCCGCCGTGCCCGCCTACAGCTTCGCCAACGATCCGTGCGACCTCAACTTCATCAACACCGGGCCCGACCCGGCCACCCGCGCCAAGAACTGCGCCTCGGAGGGCATCCCGCTGCCTATCCCGGGCCAGCCCAACACGGGCTTCAACTCGAACGTCGTCAACGCGACCGCGCTCGGCACCAGCTCCGGCAATACCCATCTGACCAGCGAGACCGCCGACTCCCAGGCGATCGGCCTCGTGCTGCGGCCGCGCTTCGTGCCGCGCCTCAACATCGCCCTCGACTACATCGACATCAAGGTCACGAACGCGATCGAGAACCTCGACCTGACGACGATCATGGACTCCTGCTACGACTCCGCCGACTATCCGAACAACCAGTACTGCAAGCTGTTCCAGCGCAACGGCGCGCACCAGGTCGTGAACTTCCAGAGCGGCTACGTCAACGCCGGCAACCTGCACTTCACCGGCATCACGGCCGCGGTCGACTACTCCTTCGACGTGCCGACCTTCGGCCACGACCCGGGGAGCCTCGGCTCGCTGCAGCTGCGCGCGAGCTACCTCGACACCCGGCGCCTGTCGCAGCAGATCGGGCTCGTGCCGGTGCAGCAGCTCGACGGGCAGCTTGGCGGCACCAACACGACGGGCAACGTCGTCAAGGGCAAGGGCGTGCTCGACCTCGCCTACCACAAGGGCTCGTTCGCCTGGAACTGGCAGGCCCAGTTCGTCGGCAGCGCGAACTTCTCCAACCTGAACCCGCCGGACTACCAGGACTACATGCGCGTCAACCCCTGGTGGGTGATCAACTCGACGCTGGTCTACGAGGCGCCGCACGACATCACCGTGCGGCTGATCGTCGACAACGTGTTCAACAAGGAGCCGCCCTTCCCGGCGCTGGCGGCGACCGGCGGCAACTACTCGCAGGCCGCGTCGCTGTACTTCGCGGGGATCATGGGCCGCTACTTCCACCTCGGCCTGGACTGGAAGATCCACTAGTCCGGTCCGGCGGCCGCCGTCGCCTCGCGCGACGGCGGCCGCGGTTCGCTCAGGCGGGCCGCGGCTCGATCCACAGCGCGCTCGCGCTCGCGACGCAGCGCCCGTCCGCGCCGTAGAGCGCGGTTCCCGCCCGGTGCGTGCGGCCCTTGCCGCCGAGCGACCAGCCGACCACCACGCACGGCTCGCCGACCGCGACCACGTCGTCGACGCGGCACGCGAAGCTGCCGACCAGCATCGAGCGCGGCTCGTCGACGATGGCGAAGTAGCCGGGGCAGTCGAGCGCCGCCCACAGGAACTCGGGGCGCACGCGGCCGCGCGTGCCGGCGAGCGAGGCGTCCGGGCACCACGGCGTCGCCACGCAGGCGCGGCCCGCGATCGTGAGCGGCCCGGGCGTGAGGCTGAGGCCGTCGCGGCGCGCCGGG
>JAFEDP010000429.1 GCA_018241545.1 Pseudomonadota bacterium | reverse complement strand
GACCTGGACGTGCCGGCTGGCCGGCTCGTCGAACGTCGAGGCCACGACCTCGCCCTTGACGGTGCGGGCCATCTCGGTGACCTCCTCGGGCCGCTCGTCGATCAGCAGCACGATCAGGTACACGTCGGGGTGGTTGTAGGTGATGCTGGTCGCGATGTTCTGCAGCAGCATCGTCTTGCCGGCCTTCGGCGGCGAGACGATCAGGCCGCGCTGACCCTTGCCGATCGGCGCGGTCAGGTCGATGACGCGCGCCGTCATGTCCTCGGTGCTGCCGTTGCCGCGCTCGAGCTTGAGGCGCTTGGTCGGGTGCAGCGGCGTCAGGTTCTCGAACAGCGCCTTGTTGCGCGAGCTCTCGGGGGCGTCGAAGTTGATCTGGCCGACCTTGAGCAGCGCGAAGTAGCGTTCGCCGTCCTTGGGCGGGCGGATCAGGCCCGAGATCGAGTCGCCGGTGCGCAGGTTGAAGCGGCGGATCTGGCTCGGGCTGACGTAGATGTCGTCAGGCCCGGCGAGGTAGGAGCCGTCGGCCGAGCGCAGGAAGCCGAAGCCGTCCTGCAGGATCTCGAGCACGCCGTCGCCGTAGATGTTCTCGCCATTGCGCGCGTGCGCCTTGAGCAGCGAGAAGATGACGTCCTGCTTGCGCTGGCGCGCGACGTTCTCGAGGCCGAGGTTCTCGGCGACCTGCACCAGCTCGTGGATCGGCTTCTTCTTGAGGTCCGTGAGGCTCATCGAGCGCCGCACGCCCTCGAGCTCGGCCATCGAGATGATCCCGACGTCGTCGGCGTCCGGGAATTCCTCGGGCGGTCCCTGCTCGCGCGGGCCGCGCCAGTTCGGATCGCGATTGCCGTCGACGTTGCCGCGGTGACCGCCGTGCTTCTGGCCACCGCCCTTCGGCCGGTTGCGGCCCGGGCTGCCGAGATAGCCCCTCACAGGTGGCTGTCCAGGAAGGCGGCCAGCTGCGACCGCGACACGGCGCCCACCTTCTGGGCCTCGACGGTGCCGTTCTTGAACAGGATCAGCGTCGGGATCCCGCGGATGCCGTACTTGGGCGGCGTCTGCGGGTTGTCGTCGATATTGAGCTTGGCGATCGTGAGCTTCTCGGCGTAGGCCGAGGCGATCTCGTCGAGGATCGGCGCGATCATCTTGCAGGGGCCGCACCACTCGGCCCAGAAGTCGAGCAGGACGGGCTTGTCGGCCTTCAGGACGTCGCGATCGAAGTTCGCGTCGGTGGTGTGAATGATGTTTGGACCGCTCACGCGGGAAGTCCTCCTTCGAGGGAAACGGGTCAGTCGGAAATGGGGTACGGGACGCTGGACGGGTGTCAGGCGAGGCTAATGGGTGGGGGGTGAGGCCGTGTCGTGGTTGGCTGGATCGGGCGCCGGTCGCGGTCGCGGGCCCTGGTGTCGGAGTCGGTGGCGCGGGGTGGCCGTGACGGCAGGGCCGTGTTGCGGCAGAATGCGCGCTTCTGGGAGTCCATCGCCCCTACTGGGGGCCGGGAGCTCCTCGGGGGATCCGTTCGCGGGTAGCCAGATTCTCCGGATGGAAGGCTCTTGAGAGCCTGAAGTTAAGACCCGTACCTAAGACCCGGTTCGAGACCGACCTAGCGGACCTTGGGACCTGAAAATGGGTGCGGCAGGGCTGCCGAATGAATTGACGTTTTATATGGTCCACGAGCGCTTTGCAAGTCTCCCGCGCAGCGTGGGCCCCAGCCAAATGTGGTATCCGTGACAGAGCAGACACCGGTAACTGACCTCAGCTTCTCAAGCCTTCACCTGCCCGAACCGCTGGCGCGCGGCATCGCCGACGCCGGCTTCGAACGCTGCACCCCGATCCAGGCCGGAACGCTGCCGCGCGCACTCGCCGGCCTCGACGTCGCCGGCCAGGCGCAGACCGGCACGGGCAAGACCGCCGCCTTCCTGGTGGCGATGTTCGCGAACCTGCTGCGGCGCGAGCCCGCGCCCGACCGGCCGGTCACCTCGCCGCGCGGCTTCATCCTGGCGCCGACCCGCGAGCTGGCCGTCCAGATCCACAAGGACGCGGAGCTGCTCGGCCAGTACTGCGGCCTGTCGCTCGGGCTCGCCTTCGGCGGCGTCGACTACGAGAAGCAGCGCCGCCAGCTCGAGGCCGGCGTCGACATCCTGATCGGCACCCCCGGGCGGATCATCGACTACTACAAGCAGCGCGTGTTCGACCTGCGCCACGTGCAGGTCATGGTGCTCGACGAGGCCGACCGCATGTTCGACCTCGGCTTCATCGCCGATATCCGCTACCTGCTCAGGCGGATGCCCGAGCCCGCCCAGCGGCTGTCGATGCTGTTCTCGGCAACCCTGTCGCAGCGCGTGCTCGAGCTTGCCTACGAGCACATGAACGAGCCCGAGCTCGTGCGCATCGAGCCCGAGAAGGTGACGGCCGACAAGGTCCGCCAGGTCATCTACTTCCCCTCGATGGAGGAGAAGGTGGGCCTGCTGGTCGGCCTGCTGCGCAAGCTGCAGGCCACGCGCACGATGGTGTTCGTCAACATGAAGCGCACCGCGGAGCGCCTCGAGGCCACGCTGCGCGCCAACAACATCGACGCCGAGGCGATGTCCGGGGACGTGCCGCAGAACAAGCGGCTGCGGATGCTGCGCGACTTCCACGAGGGCCGCCTGCCGGTGCTGATCGCGACCGACGTCGCGGCGCGCGGGCTGCACATCCCCGACGTGAGCCACGTCTTCAACTACGACCTGCCGCAGGACCCCGAGGACTACGTGCACCGCATCGGCCGCACCGCGCGTGCCGGCGCGGCGGGCGATGCGATCAGCTTCGGCTGCGAGGACTACGTGCAGTCGTTGCCGGACATCGAGGCCTTCATCGGCCGCAAGCTCCCGGTCGAGGCGGTCGAGCCGTCGGTGGTCGTCGAGGTCGTCGAGGCGCCCTACGACCACTACGCGCGCGGCGGACGCGGCCACGGCCGTGGCGG
>JAFEDP010000428.1 GCA_018241545.1 Pseudomonadota bacterium | reverse complement strand
GCCCATGTTCTCGAACTTGTCCTTGAGCTCGATCTCCTTGGCGACGCTGACGCCGTCCTTGGTGACGGTCGGGGCGCCGAAGCTCTTCTCGAGCACGGCGTTGCGGCCCTTCGGCCCGAGCGTGACCTTGACCGCGTTCGCCAGGATGTTCACGCCCTTGACCATGCGGGTGCGGGCGTCATCGCTGAAACGGACTTCTTTCGCTGCCATTGTGTCCTTCCTCTGAATTCGGTGTGCGTCGGGATCGACGACTTACTTGGTCTCGATGATGGCCATGATGTCCTCTTCGCGCATCACGAGGACTTCTTCGCCATCCATCTTCACTTCGGTGCCGCTGTACTTGCCGAACAGCACCTTGTCGCCCACCTTCACGTCGAGCGGGCGGACGTCGCCGCCTTCCAGGATCTTCCCCTTGCCGACCGCGAGCACGCGGCCCTTCATCGGCTTCTCGGTCGCGGTGTCGGGGATCACGATCCCACCCGGCGACTTGCGCTCGTCTTCCTCGCGCTTGACGATCACACGGTCATGCAGCGGACGGATCTTCAAAGACATCGTTGTCCTCCTTCAGTCTCACCAGTGCGAATGCAGGGAGCCCCCGTGCGGGGGTTCCGGGGGGTGGAGGCGTTGTTAGCACTCTCCCCAAGCGGCTGCTAACTATAGCGGCGAAGTTTTGCTTTTCAAGCCGGGCGACCTGCCGGATCGCCCCCGGCGCGCCGCCGTGACAGGGGCGGTGGCCGCGGCTATCCTGCGCCGGCCTCGCTCGGCCCCCGCAGTCGACACTAAGTCATTGATTATAAATGCGATGAGTGCGAACGACTCTCCCGACGCGGCGCCTGCGCCGGCCGCCGGCACGGGTGGCGACGCCGCGTACGTCGTGCTCGTCACGGCCCCGGCCGCCGCCGCCCCGGGCCTCGCCCGCACGCTGGTCGGCGAGCGCCTCGCCGCCTGCGTCAGCGCATTGCCGGGCGTGCGCTCGACCTACGCCTGGCAGGGGACGATCGAGGAGTCGGACGAAGTGCTGCTGCTCATGAAGACCACCGCGACCCGCCTCGGCGCGCTCGAACGCCGGGTCCGCGAACTGCATCCCTACGAGGTTCCCGAAGTGCTGGCACTTTCGGTGGCCTCCGGACTCGAACCCTACCTCGACTGGCTGCGCCGCTCGGTGACCCCCGCATGAACCTCCGCTCCCTGCCCCTGCGCCTCGTCGGCGCGCTCTTCGCCCTCGTCGCCGGCCTCGGCGCCGCCGCCGCATCCCGCGCCGCCGCCGAGGACGACTTCCTGCCGGTCGAGCAGGCCTTCGAGTACGCCGTGACGCGCGAGAGCGGTGCGCTGGTCGTCTCCTACAACATCCGCGAGGGCTACTACCTCTATCGCAAGCGAATCGGCTTCGCGACCGACACGCCGGGCGTGACGCTCGGCACGATCGGGTACCCGAAGGGCCTGCCGCACCACGACGAGTACTTCGGCGAGCAGGAGATCTACCGCGGCGCCGCGGCCTTCCGCGTGCCGTACACGCTCGCCGGCCCGCCGCCCGCCGCGATCGACCTCAAGCTCAAGCTGCAGGGCTGCGCCGACAAGGGCCTGTGCTACCCGCCGCAGGTGTGGACGGCGCATGTCGCGCTCGCGGCCCCGCCGCCGGCCGGCGCCACCAGCACCGCCGGCGCCCCCGCCGGCGCCGGCCTGCTCGGCAAGCTCGCGCCGGCCGCGGCGGCCCCCGCCGAGGACTTCCTGCCGGTCGAGGAGGCGTTCCGCTTCACGGCGAGCGCCGACGGCGCGAGCAGCGTGCGCCTGCACTGGTCGATCGCGGACGGCTACTACCTGTACCGGGCCCGCATCAAGGTCAGCGGCGAGAGCGCGCTGGCCGAACTCGGCGCGCCGGCGTTCCCGGAGGGACTGCCGCACCACGACGAGTACTTCGGCGACCAGCAGATCTACCGCGGCGAGCTCGTCGTGCCGGTCCCGTACGCGCGCTCCGGGCCCGCCGCCGGCACGCTCGCGCTCAAGGTCGTCTACCAGGGCTGCGCCGACAAGGGCCTGTGCTACCCGCCGCAGACCGCGAGCCTCGCGATCGCGCTGCCGGCCGGGGATGCGGCGCCCCCCGGCGGCCCGGTCTCGGAGCAGGACCGCCTCGCGCGCCTGATCCGCGACGGCAACCTGCTCGTGGTGCTGGCCTCGTTCTTCGGCTTCGGGCTCGTGCTCGCGTTCACGCCCTGCGTGCTGCCGATGGTGCCGATCCTCTCCGGCATCATCGCCGGGGACGCGGACAAGGTGACGCCGGCGCGCGGCTTCGCGCTCTCGCTCGCCTACGTCGCCGGGATGGCGCTCACCTACACCGGCGCAGGCGTCGTCTCGGCGCTGGTCGGCAAGCAGGCGCAGGCGTTCTTCCAGCAGACCTGGATCCTGGTGCTGTTCGCCCTGCTGTTCGTCGCGCTCGCGCTCGCGATGTTCGGCCTCTTCGAGCTGCAGATGCCCTCCGCGCTGCAGACGCGCTTCGCCGGCGCCAGCAACCGGGTGCACGGCGGCAAGCTCCTGTCGACGGCGCTGATGGGCGCGCTGTCGGCGCTCGTGGTCACCGCCTGCGTCGCGCCGCCGCTCGTCGGCGCGGCCGTCGTCATCGGCCAGACCGGCGACGTGCTGCGCGGCGGGCTCGCCTTCTTCGCGATCTCGCTCGGCATGGGCACGCCGCTGCTGGTCGTGGGCGCCTCGGCCGGCACCTTGCTGCCGAAGGCCGGGCCCTGGATGGAGACGGTCAAGGCGGCCTTCGGCGTGGTGTTCCTCGGCGTCGCCGCCTACATGCTCGACCGCGTGCTGCCGCCGCGCCTCGAGATGCTGGCCTGGGCGGCGGTGGCGTTCACCGCGGTGTGGGTGGCGCTCGGCGTCGGCCTGCGCGGCGGGCGGCGCACGCCGGCGCGCTGGCTCGCGGGCGGGGTCGCGGCGCTGTACGGCGCCCTGCTCGCGCTCGGGG
>JAFEDP010000427.1 GCA_018241545.1 Pseudomonadota bacterium | reverse complement strand
CGCAACGAGGGGCGGGTACCGGCGCGGCTCGTCGCCCGCCACTGGATCATCACCGACGCCAACGGCAAGGTGCAGGAGGTCCGCGGCGAGGGCGTGGTCGGCGAGCAGCCGCACCTGAAGCCCGGACAGGGGTTCCGCTACTCGAGCGGGGCGGTGCTCGAGACGCCGGTGGGCGTCATGCAGGGCAGCTACCAGATGGTGGCCGACGACGGCGAGCACTTCGATGCGCCGATTGCGCCGTTCTCGCTGGCCATGCCGGGCGTCGTGCACTGACGCGCCGATGGCGGTCTGGGCGGTCGGCGACCTGCAGGGCTGCGGCGACGAGTTCCAGGCGCTGCTCGACCGGCTGCGCTTCGAGCCGGCGCGCGACCGGCTCTGGCTGACCGGCGACCTCGTCAACCGCGGCCCCGACTCGCTCGCGACGCTGCGCGTGGTGCGGGCGCTCGGCGATGCCGCGACGGTGGTGCTCGGCAACCACGACCTGCACCTGCTGGCCGCCTCGCTCGACCCGCGCCGGCTGCGGCGCGGCGACACCCTCGAGGACGTGCTGCGGGCGCCGGACCGCGACGAGCTGCTGCACTGGCTGGCCGGCCGGCCGCTCGTCCACCAGGACCCGGCGCTCGGCTGGTCGATGGTGCACGCCGGCCTGCCGCCGCAGTGGACGCTGGCGACCGCCGCCGCGTGCGGCGCGGAGGTCTCGGCCGCGCTCGCGGCCGACCCGGCCGGGTTCTTCGCGGCGATGTACGGCGACCAGCCGGACCGCTGGTCGGAGGCGCTCGCGGGCAGCGACCGCCTGCGGTTCGCGGTCAACTGCCTGACGCGCCTCAGGTTCATCGCGGCCGACGGCCGCCTGCTGCTGCGCTACAAGGGGCCGATCGAGGGGGCGCCGCCCGGCGCGGTACCGTGGTTCCGGGCACCCGGGCGACGCAGCGCCGGGGCCCGGATCGTGTTCGGGCACTGGTCTGCGCTCGGCTACTGCGAGAGCGACGGCGTGGTGTCGCTCGACTCGGGCTGCGTCTGGGGCGGGGCGCTGACGGCGATCCGTCTGGATGCACCCGCGCCCCCCGTGCAGCTGCCGTGCCGGGGCGCGCTGCGCGTCGGCGGCCCCGGGGACTCGCCGGCCGACTACTGAGGCTTCGCGGCCTTCGGCAGCGGCGCCAGCACCTCGAAGCGCACCTGGATGCCACCCAGCGTGACCTGGTGCGGCATGCAGGTCATGTGGCTCTCGTGGTTGCGCGTCGTGAACATCGGCAGCACCTCCCGGTCGAACTGGTCGACGAGCTCGCAGTCGCCGTACTCCAGCCAGTAGGGCGTCTTCTCGTGCCACTCCACCGTCTTCCAGTACCCGGTGCCCGCCTCGGGCGGCGGCGCCGGCTGCGCCGGCCGGCCCTTCTTCGCCTTGGGCGCCGGCTGCTCGGTGCCGGGCGGCGCCAGCGTATAGAAGGTCATCCGCGCAGCGGTGATGCGCGACGGCCCCTCCATGGGATTGCTGCAGCTGCCCACCACCTTGAGGTCATCGCGGGCACCCGCCGCCAGCAGCAGCTGCTTGACCGTGTCCTCGATGCCGATGCAGGAGTAGTGGGACGTGAACCCCGCGTAGCTCAGCACGTAGTCATGCTTGATCCACACGCCCGGCACCGGGGCCTCCTCCGCGGTCGCGGCCAGCGGCACGCCCGCCACGACCGACCCGAGTAACCACGCCGCGACTTGTCTACGCATGGACCGCTCCTTGGGCTATGTACCGGAATCGACCATTGGACTGCGGCGCGCCGCAGGGGTTCCGGCCGGCTCGTCCCCCCTGGGGGGATATAATGACCTAGGAAGCCCGATGCGCCCTACCCCGCCGTTCAACCTGCAGCGCTGGATCGAGACGCACCGGCAGGCCCTGCGCCCGCCCGTCGCGAACCGGCAGGTATTCCCGGCCGGCGACTTCATCATCATGGTCGTCGGAGGCCCCAACGCGCGTCGGGACTACCACGTTGACCCGGGCGCCGAGTTTTTCTACCAGCTCGAGGGCACGCTGACGCTGCGCACGATCCAGGACGGGCGGCCGGTCGACTACGCGGTCGGTCCCGGTGAGGTGTTCCTGCTGCCGCCGTGGGTGCCGCACTCGCCGCAGCGCCCGGCCGGCAGCGTCGGGCTCGTGGTCGAGCGGCGCCGCACGCCCGAGGAGCGCGACCGCGCCCAGTGGTACTGCCCGTCCTGCCATGCGCTGCTGCACGAGGAAGCCTTCGCGCTCGCCGACATCGAGACCGCGCTGCAGCCGGTGTTCGACCGCTTCTACGCCGACCTCGCGCGACGCACGTGCCGCCAGTGCGGCACCGTGCTCGAGCCGCCGGCGGCCCCATGAGCGAGGTCCTGCTGACGCGCGCCGGGCGGCGCTACTCGGCCGACCTGTCCGACCCGCTATCGCTCGCGATGCCGGTCGACTTCGACGGCGTGCAGCCGAACCACTTCGGCGCGCCGCGCGCCCACGCCCAGCCGCTCGAGGCCGTAGACTTCGTCGGCGACGTGCGCGCCGGGGGCACGGTCAACTGCGAGCGGCTGTCGCTGACCCCGCACTGCAACGGCACGCACACCGAATGCGTCGGCCACCTGACGTCCGACCGCATCGCGGTCCACGAGGTGCTGCGCGGCGGCCTCGCGGTGACGCGCCTGGTCTCGGTGCGGCCGGTGGCGGCCGGCGACTGCGGCGAGCAGGCCGACCCGGAGGCCGACGCCGGCGAGGCCGTGATCACGGCTGCCGCGCTCGCGCGCGCGCTCGCCACGCTCCCGGGCGAGTCCGAGGCGCTCGTCGTGCGCACCTTGCCGAACGACGCCGGCAAGCTCGGGCGCCGCTACACGGGCGCGGCCCCGGCGCCGTACTTCACGGCCGAGGCGGCGGCGCTGGTGGTCGAGTCGGGCGTGCGGCACCTGGTCGTGGACCTGCCGTCGCTGGACCGTGCCCAGGACCGCGGCCGGCTGGT
>JAFEDP010000426.1 GCA_018241545.1 Pseudomonadota bacterium | reverse complement strand
TGCGACGCCAACGTCTCGGTGCGCCGCATCGGCAAGACCGAGTTCGGCACGCGCTGCGAGATCAAGAACGTCAATTCCTTCCGGTTCGTCGAGAAGGCGATCAACTTCGAGGTCGAGCGCCAGATCGACGTGCTCGAGGGCGGCGGCAGCATCGTGCAGGAGACGCGCCTGTACGACTCCGCGCGCGACGAGACCCGTTCGATGCGTTCGAAGGAAGAGGCCAACGACTACCGCTACTTCCCGGACCCCGATCTGCTGCCGCTCGAAATCGACGCGCGCTTCATCGACGAGGTGCGGGCCACGCTGCCGGAGCTGCCCGACGAGAAGGCGGCGCGCTTCGCGCTGCACTACGGCCTGTCGGCGTACGACGCCGGCGTGCTGACCTCCAGCCGCGAGCTCGCCGACTACTACGAGACCGTGGTGCGCGAAACCGGCGGCGGCGCCGCCCACGCCAAGCTCGCCGCCAACTGGGTGATGGGCGACTTCTCGGCGCTGCTGAACCGCGACAACCTCGCGATCGCGGCGGCGCCGGTCCCGGCGGGCGCGCTCGCGCGGCTGCTGGGCCGGATCCAGGACGGCACGATCTCCGGCAAGATCGCCAAGGAGGTCTTCGAGCTGATGTGGACCGACTCAGCCGAGGCGGACGCGGTCATCGAGGCCAAGGGTCTCAAGCAGATCACCGATACGGGCGCGATCGAGGCCGCGATCGAGGCGGTCATGGCGGCGAACCCCAAGCAGCTCGCCGAATACCGTTCGGGCAAGGACAAGCTGTTCGGCTTCTTCGTCGGCCAGGCGATGAAGGCCACCCAGGGCAAGGCGAACCCGGCCCAGCTCAACGAGCTGCTGAAGAAGAAGCTCGCCGGTCCCTGAGGCCCGTGCACGACGGCGACACGCTGCGACGGTTCCTGTTCGAGCGCTTCCCGGTGCGCGGCTACGTCGTGCACCTGGACTCGGCGTGGCGGGCGCTCGTCGAGCACCACGACTACCCGCCGGCGGTGCGCGATGCGCTCGGCGAGGCGGTCGCCGCCACGATGCTGCTCGCGGCGACGCTCAAGTTCGAGGGCCTGCTGACGCTGCAGCTGCAGGGCCCGGGGCCGATGCACCTGCTGGTCGTCCAGGCCACCCACCGGATGGCGGTGCGCGGCGTCGCGCGCTGGCGCGGCACGTTGCCGGAGGCGGGCGCGAGCCTCGCGGCGCTGTCCGGCGGCGGCCAGCTCACGGTGACGGTCGAGAACGCCGACCGCAGCAACCGCTACCAGGGCATCGTGCCGCTCGCCGGTGAACGCCTGGCCGACTGCTTCGAGGCGTACTTCGCGCGCTCGGAGCAGCTGCCGACGCGCCTGTGGCTCGCGGCGACGCCCGAGCGCGCCGCGGGGCTCCTGCTGCAGCGCCTGCCGAGCGGCGCCAGCGCATCGGCCGAGGAGGTCGAGCACTCGGCCGCCGCGGGCGACGAGGACTGGAACCGGGTGCTGACGCTCGCCGCGACGCTGACCGGCGCGGAACTCGCCGGCCTCGCCGGCACCGATCTGCTGCACCGGCTGTTCCACGAGGAGGACCTGCGCCTCTTCGAGCCCGGACCGGTCTATTTCCAGTGCACCTGCTCGCGCGAGCGCGTCAGCGGCATCCTGCGCTCGCTCGGCGCGGCGGAGGTGCACGACATCCTCGCCGAGCGCGGCTCCGTCGAGGTGCGCTGCGAGTTCTGCAACCGCGCCTGGCAGTACGACGCCGTCGACGTGGCCGGCCTGTTCGCCGACGGCGGTGCCGTTCGCGGCCCGCGCGCGCTGCAGTAGCCACCCGCGGCGCCCGCCGGCGCGCTCCCCGCCGCGCCGCGCTGACCCCGTCGTTGCCGGTCCCGCGATTACCTGCTAAGACGTTGGGCGCCGACGTCGAGTCTTTGCGTGTTCAGTGACCGAACCGGAGGACCCGCCATGCCGTCAGCCATCCTCGTGTACTCCTTCCCCGCGCCGCTGGGGCGCCGCGGCACCGCCGCGGTCGCGGTCATCGGGCTGCACGTCGTGCTCGTGGCCGGGCTCGTGCTTGGCCTCGCCGTGCACTGGCCGGACGTGCCCGTGACCTTGCCGCGTCCCATCACCTACACCCGTGCCACGCCCGAGCGGACGCCGCCGCTGCAGGTGCCGGACGGCGCGCGCGACTGGCACTTCCGCGTGGCGCAGCCGGTCGAGCCGCCGCCGATCGTGACGATCGAACCGCCGGCGCCGACCGGGCCGGTCGAGCGCGCGGAGCCGGCGCCGGTCGGCCACGGCGCGGCCGCGGACACGTCGGTGCTGCTGCGCTCGGCGCGCAAGTTGAGCGGCGAGGAGCCGCTCTATCCGGCGGCCGCGCGCCGGCTGGGCGAGCAGGGGGCGGTGCTGGTGCGCGTGCGGGTGGGCGCGGACGGCCGCGCGCACGACGTCGAGATCGCCGGCTCCAGCGGCTCGCCGAGGCTCGACGAAGCCGCGGTCGCGGCCGTGCGTCGGTGGCGCTTCGAGCCGGCCGCGACCGCGGGCGGTCCGATCGAGAGCTGGACCACCCTGCGGGTGCGATTCCGGCTCACGGAGTAGCGGCGCCGGGCGGCGGCGCGTCGTCGCGCGGCGTGTCGCGCCGCGCCAGCAGGCGCGCGACGCGCCCGAGCCAGCAGGCGAGGCGGATCTCGAGGCTCGCAGCCGGCGTCTCGCCGCGTCCGAACGTCACGACGATGCGCAGCGCGCGCGGATCGGGTTCAGCAACCGGCATCGGCGTCTCCGGAGGGGGGCGCGGTGAGATCGAGACCCGCGAGGGCCGCGCGCGCGGCGGTGCCGCGCCACGACCACGCGTACCAGGGCAGGGGCGGGTCGCCGGCGAGACGTGCGTACCGGACCGCGAGCAGGCGACGCACACAGGCCTGCTCCGCCGGCGCGAGCCCGGGCAGCGCGTGCACGAGCTCGGGCAGGGCATCGGGCCCGGCGCCGTAGACGAGGTAGGCGAGGT
>JAFEDP010000425.1 GCA_018241545.1 Pseudomonadota bacterium | reverse complement strand
CCCGCACCGCGTTCGACGGCGAGGCCGTTGAGTTCGATCACTTCGAAGCGGCGCCGGTACCGGCCGTCCTGGGCGGACTCGCGCGCGACGAGCAGGCGCTCCCTCCCGGGCACCCAGCCGGCGAACTCGACGTACGCCACGCCCCCGGTGGATATCGCCGGTGGCAGCACGGACACCCGCCACTCGCCCGCGACGCGCCGGAACAGCCACAGCTCGCGCCACGCCTCGAGCGGCTGCACCGCGAGCGCGAGCGCAGTGCCGGACGGGCTCGGCCGCGCCGAGCCCGCCCACACCGTCGCATAGGTGCAGCGCCGCGCCAGCGGCGCGCGCTCATCGTGCGCGGAGTCGACGAGCAGCACGCAGGTCTCGCCGGACGCCGCCGGTCGAGCGACGATCCCGAGGCCATGGCTCGCCGGCGCCGGCGCCGGCGGCTCCGCGGCCCAGCGCGAGGCGCCGACGCGGATGCCGGCCTCCTCGTACTCGCGCCGACCCGCCTCGCTCAGTGCGGAGGCGTCCGCTGCCGCGAGCTCGTCCCGCGCGCGTGCGCCCTCGGCCTGCGCTGGCAGCCCGCGCCGCGCCTGCGCGAAGGCGAGTGCCGCGTGGACCGCGGCGCGCCGTGCATGCAGCCGCGCGCGCAGCTCCCCGTCCAGCTGCGCAGGCGGCACGCGCTCCAGCACGTCGGCACGCCATTCGTCGTACGCCTGCCGGGTCGTCGGGCTGAGCGCCGGGTCGACGCATTCGGGGCGCGTCAGCCCGAGCGCCGCGCGTGCGCGCGCCGCCGGCTCTGCGCCCGGCATCGCGAGCACGCGCCGGAACATCTCGCCGTCGTAGCAGACCTGCACCGCGCCGTCGCGCTCGAAGCTCGGCAGGCGCACGCCGTACTGCGCCACGACCTCGAGGTGCGCAGCGAGCGTCGCGGCGGACGCGCCCCCGGGCTGGCGCGCGGAGGCGCGCTCGGCGAGCCGCTCGGCGAAGGTGCCGAGCAGGTCGAACGGCTCGGCGGTCAGCTGCTCGGGCGGCGCGGCCTTCAGGTACGCGGCCGTGAGTCCGATGCCGAGCGCCTCGGCGCCCGGCGTCGCGCGCAGGAAGCGCACGACGGCGAGCAGCTCCGGCGCGTCCTGCGCCGCGAAGCCGGTGCGGTACACGTCGCGCGCCTTGACGTAGCCGGCGCGCTCGCGGCGGTGGTCGTACACCTGCAGGTAGTCGAGCGCCTCGCCACGCACCTCCAGCAGCTCGCCCTGCCACAGCACCGCCTGCTGCGGCGCCGAGTCGCGCGCGGCGCCGCGCAGCGCGACCTGGTTCTGGATGACGATCGCGAACGCGGCGACGGCCCCGGCCACCATGCGCGCGGCTCCCGGGGCTACTTGCTGCCGAGCAGCGTCGAGCCGATGAACCCGCCGTTGGCCGGCGGCGGAGCGATGATGACCTGGACGCGCTCGGAGAGCTTGTCGGCGAGCACCTTCTGGATCAGCAGCGGGTGCTCGGTCACCAGCACGCCCTCGCGCTGCATCTGCTCGGCGTTGACCCGGCCGACGCGGTCGAGCCGGTAGACCTCGGCGTCGGCGAGCTTCTGGCGCGACTCGGCCTCGCCCGCGGCCTCGATGCGGCGCGACTCCGCGGCGCCCTCCGCGGCGCGGATGCGCGCGATCTTCTCGGCCTCCGCCTCGAGCTTGCGCTGCTCGATCTGCTTCTGCTTGAACGGCAGCACGTGCTGCATCGCCTCTTCCTGGGCCCTGGCCGCGATGACCTGCTCGCGGGCGGCGGCCTCGGCCGCCTTCTCGCGCCGCACCTTGTCGGCCTCGGCCACCAGCTGCGTCTCCCGGACCTGCTTGTCCTTGAGCTCGAGGGTGAAGCGCATCTTCTCGGTCTCGAGCTCCTCGGCCAGCAGGCGGTCCATGCCGCGGCGGTAGTCCGCCGGCAGGTCGACCTTGCCCATCTGCACGCTGCGCAGCACGATCCCGTCGGCCGCGAGCCTGGGCCGCAGCGCCCCCTCGAGCGCGCGCTGAATCTCGTCGCGCTTGACCGAGAAGATCTCGCGCACCGTGTAGCCGGCGTACAGGCGGTACGCCACGCCCTGCACGGCGGGCTCCACCAGCTCGTGTTCGATGTCCTCGGGTAGGTCGCCGGCCAGCGCGGTCACGCGCCGCGGGTCGAGGGCGTAGCGGATCGACAAGTCGACGCCGATCGAGAGCCCCTCCGCGGACTGGAACGGTGCGGGGCCCGAGGCCGAGGCGCTGGCGGCCGGGCGGTACACCTGATCGCGGGTCGGGAAGCGGCGCACCTGGTGCAGCCCGGCGAGGCGCAGGAACGTACCCTCGGAGAACGTCTGCACCCCGCCGCTGAGGCGATTGGTGCGGACCGCGAGCTCGCCGTGTGGCACGGTCTCGAGTGGCGGGTGGCGCGCGAGCGCGGCGAAGGCGAGCGCGACCACGCCCAGCAGGGCGAGGCGCGGGCCGATCCGGCCCGCACCGGGTCGCAGCGCGCGTGCGCCGGCGCCGAGTGTCGCCGCGAGGCGGCCGAACCACTGGCGTGCGAGGGCGATCAGCGTCTCGAGTCGCGTGGACATGCGGGCTCTCCCGATCGGCGGCGGTCCGGCGGCACCACCCGCGGGCGCGGGTGGCGAGGCCGGGTCGGGCGCGATGCGGGGCCATCATTCGGGGGACGGGCCGGAACGGACAACGCCGCCCCGGGGGCGGTTTCCTCCGGCCGCGGAGCAAGCGTTCCGCGGCGCTGCCCGGCGGTGCGGCCTGCTCAGCTGAACGTGGCGCGCGGTCCGTCGCGACGCTCGTCGCGCCGCGGGTAGTCGCGTCGCCAGTGCGCGCCGCGGCTCTCCTCGCGCAGCGCCGCAGCCTCGAGCATGGCGAGCGCGAGACGCAGGCGCAGGCGCAGGAACGGCGCCGCCTCGCCCGCGGTCCGCAGTTCCGCCGCTGTCGCCTCGCACGCCGCGCGCAGCACCGAGCCGTCGCGCACCGG
>JAFEDP010000424.1 GCA_018241545.1 Pseudomonadota bacterium | reverse complement strand
GCCGTACGGCGGCTTGTAGGACTCGCGCTCCTTGCCGTCGACCTGGACGGTCAGCGACAGGTTGCGGCTCATGCCGATCAGATGGCCTTCGGCGTTGACCACGGTGTTGCCGCCGCTGATCTTCACCACGCCCTCGTTGCCGCTCTCGAAGAACGACTGCTCGGCCACCTGGGCGGTGCCTCCGATGTGGAAGGTCCGCATGGTCAGCTGGGTGCCCGGCTCGCCGATGGACTGGGCGGCGATGACGCCGACCGCTTCGCCGATGTTCACCGGGGTGCCGCGGGCCAGGTCGCGGCCGTAGCAGGCGCCGCAGACGCCGACCTTGGTCTCGCAGGTCAGCACGGAGCGGATCTTCACCGACTGGACGCCGGCGCTCTCCACCAGGTCGCACTGGTTCTCGGTCAGGTAGGTGTCCGCCGGAACGATGACCTCGCCGCTGGTCGGATCCTTGATGTCCTCGGCCGCGAAGCGACCCAGGATGCGCAGGCCGAGCGAGACCAGCACATCGCCGCCCTCGACCACGGCGCGCAGGGTGATGCCCCGCGTGGTGCCGCAGTCTTCCTCGGTGATGATGCAGTCCTGCGCCACGTCCACCAGACGCCGGGTCAGGTAACCCGAGTTGGCGGTCTTCAGCGCGGTGTCGGCCAGGCCCTTACGGGCGCCGTGGGTGGAGTTGAAGTACTCCTGGACGGTCAGGCCTTCCTTGAAGTTCGAGATGATCGGCGTCTCGATGATCTCGCCGGAGGGCTTGGCCATCAGGCCGCGCATGCCGCCGAGCTGCTTCATCTGGGCCTGCGAACCGCGGGCGCCGGAGTTGCTCATCATGAAGATCGAGTTGATCTCGCCTTCGCGGCCGTCGGCGCCCTTCGCGGACGTCGAGACCTCGGCCATCATCTCGTCGGCGACGCGGTCGGTGGCCTTGGCCCAGGCGTCGACCACCTTGTTGTACTTCTCGCCCTTGGTGATCAGGCCGTCGGCGTACTGCTGCTCGTACTCTTCCACGAGCTTGCGGGTCTCTTCGACGATCGGCGCCTTGCGGGCCGGGATGACGATGTCGTCCTTGCCGAAGGAGATGCCGGCCTTGGCCGCTTCCTTGAAGCCCAGGCCCATGATCTGGTCGGCGAAGATGACCGTCGCCTTCTGACCGCAGTGCCGATAGACGGTGTCGATCAGGTTGCCGATCTCCTTCTTCGTGAGGTTCTTCTCAAGAAGACGGTGACCCACGGCCGGGTGGCGCGGGAACAGGGCGGCGATCTTCATCCGGCCCGGCGAGGTGTCGATCACCTTGCGGACCAGGTTGCCCTCGGCGTCCATCTCGGTGTGACGGGCCTTGATCTTGGAGTGCAGGGTCACGACGCCGGCGTCCAGGGCCAGGTCGATCTCGGAGAGGTCGGCGAACGCCTTGCCCTCGCCCGGCTCGCCGTCCTTCACCAGCGACAGGTAGTAGAGGCCCAGCACGATGTCCTGCGACGGCACGATGATCGGCCGGCCGTTGGCGGGCGACAGGATGTTGTTCGTGCTCATCATCAGCACGCGCGCTTCCAGCTGGGCTTCCAGCGAGAGCGGCACGTGCACGGCCATCTGGTCGCCGTCGAAGTCGGCGTTGAACGCCGCGCAGACCAGCGGGTGCAGCTGGATCGCCTTGCCTTCGATCAGCTTGGGCTCAAAGGCCTGGATGCCCAGGCGGTGCAGGGTCGGCGCGCGGTTCAGCAGCACCGGGTGCTCGCGGATCACCTCGTCGAGGATGTCCCAGACCGCCGGCTGCTCACGCTCCACCATGCGCTTGGACTGCTTGACGGTGCCCGACAGGCCCTTGGCGTCCAGCCGCGCGTAGATGAACGGCTTGAACAGCTCCAGCGCCATCTTCTTCGGCAGGCCGCACTGGTGCAGCTTCAGCTCCGGGCCCACCACGATCACCGAACGGCCGGAGTAGTCGACGCGCTTGCCGAGCAGGTTCTGGCGGAAGCGGCCCTGCTTGCCCTTCAGCATGTCGGCCAGCGACTTCAGCGGGCGCTTGTTGGCGCCGGTGATGACGCGGCCGCGGCGGCCGTTGTCGAACAGGGCGTCGACGGCTTCCTGCAGCATCCGCTTTTCGTTGCGGATGATGATGTCCGGCGCGCGCAGCTCGATCAGGCGCTTCAGGCGGTTGTTACGGTTGATGACCCGGCGATAGAGGTCGTTCAGGTCGGAGGTCGCGAAGCGGCCCCCGTCCAGCGGCACCAGCGGGCGCAGTTCCGGCGGGATCACCGGCACCACCGTCAGGATCATCCACTCGGGCTTGTTGCCGCTTTCGAGGAAGCTCTCGATCAGCTTCAGGCGCTTGGACGCCTTCTTGAGCTTCATTTCCGAGGTGGTGGTGATCAGCTCTTCGCGGAGCTTGTCGGCTTCCTTGGCCAGGTCCAGGCCCTTCAGCAGGCCCTGCACCGCCTCGGCGCCGATCTCGGCGGTGAAGCTGTCGTCGCCGAACTCGTCCTGGAAGCGCATGTAGTCGTCTTCGCTCAGCAGCTGGTGCTGCTTCAGCGAGGTCAGGCCCGGCTCGGTGACGATGTAGTGCTCGAAGTAGAGCACGCGCTCGATGTCCTTCAGCGCCATGTCCAGCATCATGGCGATGCGGCTCGGCAGCGACTTCAGGAACCAGATGTGGGCGACGGGGCTGGCCAGCTCGATGTGGCCCATCCGCTCGCGGCGCACGCGCGCCAGGGTCACTTCGACCCCGCACTTCTCGCAGATGATGCCCTTGTACTTCATGCGCTTGTACTTGCCGCACAGGCACTCGTAGTCCTTGGTCGGACCGAAGATGCGGGCGCAGAACAGGCCGTCACGCTCGGGCTTGAACGTGCGGTAGTTGATGGTCTCGGGCTTCTTGATCTCGCCGAACGACCACGAGCGGATCTTTTCCGGCGACGCCAGGGCGATACGGATCTGGTCGAAGGTCGGAGCGGCCTGGACCGGGTTGAAGATGTTCAGGACTTCCTGGT
>JAFEDP010000423.1 GCA_018241545.1 Pseudomonadota bacterium | reverse complement strand
TGCCGCGGGTGTTGCGGGCGGCGTTCCGGCTGCTCGGCGAGGAGCACGAGCTCGCCGCGAGCGGCCGGCGGCGGCTCGCCTCGCTCCTGCACTGAACGGCGCGCGACCGGCTAGCGCCGCCCCTGGCGGCGCGCGAGCGCGAGCAGCTCGCGCCGGTCCTTCTTGCCGGGGCGGCCCTGCGGGCGCGGCACGCTCGCAGCGGCCAGGCGGTGGGCGGCGGCGAGCTGCTCGCCGCGCGCCCGGCTCGCCTCGCTCTCCTCGTAGCAGGCACGCGCCTCGGGCGCCGGCCCGCGCCTCGCGGGGATGGCCCGGACCTCGAGCTCGCGCTCGAAGCCGTCGCGCGACACCAGCAGCCGGTCACCGGGGCGGACCGCGCGCGCCGGCTTCACGCGCTGGCCGTTGACGTGCACGTGCCCGCCGGACACCGCGGCGGCCGCCAGCGAGCGCGACTTGTACAGCCGCGCGCACCACAGCCAGCGGTCGACGCGCAGCGCCTCGGCGCCCTCCGCCCCGCCCGCCTCGTCCTCGTCGCTGTCGCGCCGATCCGCCATGTCCGCCCGGCCCCGGCGCCGGCGGTGCCGGCCCTCGCCCCGCCATTATTGCCTATACTTGCCGCCCCTTTGGCCACCTCCCGGCGAGGCGCATGGACACCGGCTTCTACGAGCGGCTCGAGGCCGAGCTCGGCGCGCTGCGCGCGCAGGGCCTGTACAAGACCGAGCGGCAGATCGGCTCGCCGCAGGCGGCCCTGATCCGCGGCGCCGACGGCCGCGAGGTCGTCAACCTGTGCGCCAACAACTACCTCGGCCTCGCCTCGCATCCGGCGGTCCGCGAGGCGGCGCACCGGGCCCTCGACCGCTACGGCTACGGCATGGCCTCGGTGCGCTTCATCTGCGGTACGCACGCCGTGCACCGCGAGCTCGAGCAGCGCCTGGCGGCGTTCCTCGGCACCGAGGACGCGATCCTGTACTCCTCGTGCTTCGACGCCAACGGCGGCCTGTTCGAGACCCTGCTCGGCGAGCAGGACGCGGTGATCTCCGATGCCCTCAACCACGCCTCGATCATCGACGGCATCCGCCTGTGCAAGGCGCGCAAGCTGCGCTACGCCAACCGCGACCTGGCCGAGCTCGAGGCGCGCCTGCTCGAGTCCCGCGACGCGCGCACGCGCCTGATCGTCACCGACGGCGTGTTCTCGATGGACGGCACGCTGGCGCCGCTCGCAGGGATCTGCGAGCTCGCCGACCGCCACGGCGCGCTGGTGGCCGTCGACGACTCGCACGCCACCGGCTTCGTCGGCGCCCGCGGGCGCGGCACGCACGAGCTGGCCGGCGTCATGGGCCGCGTCGACCTGTTGACCGGCACGCTCGGCAAGGCCCTCGGCGGCGCCGCCGGCGGCTACGTCGCCGGCCGCGCCCGGGCCGTCGAGTGGCTGCGGCAGCGCTCGCGGCCGTACCTGTTCTCGAACTCCCTGCCGCCGGTGATCGCCGCGACCACGCTGCGCGTGCTCGACCTGGTCAGCGAGGGCGACGAGCTGCGCCAGCGGCTGCGCGACAACGCCGCGTTCTTCCGCGCCGGGCTCGAGCGCGCCGGCCTCACGCTGATCCCGGGCGAGCACCCGATCATCCCGGTGATGATCGGCGAGGCGGCGCTCGCCGCGCGCATGGCCGACCGGTTGCTCGAGCTCGGCGTGTACGTGATTGGCTTCTCCTTCCCGGTCGTGCCGCGCGGCCAGGCGCGCATCCGCACCCAGATGAGCGCCGCGCACAGCCGCACCGACCTCGAGCGCGCGATCGACGCGTTCGCCACCGCCGGGCGCGAGCTCGGCCTGATCCCGTGAGGAACCCGCGATGAAGGCGCTCGTCAAGGCCCGGGCCGAGCCCGGCATCTGGATGATGGACGTGCCGGAGCCGACGATCGGCCCCAACGACGTGCTGATCCGGATGCGCAAGACCGCGATCTGCGGCACCGACATGCACATCTGGCACTGGGACGACTGGGCCCAGCGCACGATCCGCGTGCCGATGGCCGTCGGCCACGAGTACTGCGGCGAGATCGTCGAGATCGGCAGCGAGGTGCGCGGGCTCGCGGTCGGCGACCGCGTCTCGGGCGAGGGCCACATCACCTGCGGCTACTGCCGCAACTGCCGCGCCGGCCGCCGCCACCTGTGCCGCAACACCGTCGGCGTCGGCGTCAACCGCCCCGGCTGCTTCGCCGAGTACATGTCGCTGCCGGCGTCCAACGTGTTCAAGCTGCCGGCGGCGATCCCGGACGAGATCGCCTCGATCCTCGACCCGTTCGGCAACGCGACGCACACGGCGCTGTCGTTCAACCTGGTCGGCGAGGACGTGCTGATCACCGGCGCCGGGCCGATCGGCATCATGGCGGTCGCGATCGCGCGCCATGTCGGCGCGCGCCACGTCGTGATCACCGACGTCAACCCCTACCGGCTCGAGCTGGCGCGCCGCATGGGCGCCTCGCGCGCGCTCGACGTGCGCAGCGAGTCGCTCGATGCGGCGATGCGCGACCTCGGCATGGAGGAGGGCTTCGACGTCGGCATGGAGATGTCCGGCGTGCCGTCGGCGTTCCGCGAGCTGCTGCGCACCATGCACCACGGCGGCAACGTCGCCCTGCTCGGGATCCTGCCGAAGGACACCGGCATCCCGTGGGACGAGGTGATCTTCAAGGGCCTGATGCTGAAGGGCGTCTACGGCCGCGAGATGTTCGAGACCTGGTACAAGATGGCGAGCATGCTGCAGAGCGGCCTCGACATCTCGCCGGTGATCACCCACCGCCTCGGCATCGACGACTACCGCGAAGGCTTCGAGACCATGGCCTCGGGCCAGAGCGGCAAGGTGATCCTCGACTGGGCGCGCTGAGCCGGCGCGCTCAGCCGGGGTCGCAGGCGCAGTAGGCGTACAGGCCGCGCGGATCGTCGAGCCGGCCGAGCCAGCGCAGCTCGCGCTCGAGCGGCGCGAGCGCGCGCCGCACCGCC